>JAIRRO010000115.1 GCA_031255955.1 Oscillospiraceae bacterium | reverse complement strand
GCCGTTATGCCAAGCACGAGGGTAAGTGCGAGCGCGATTACGACGCTCAGGATTTTGCGTGTTGACTTTGTCATGTTAAAGCATTCCTTTCGCTTATATTGGGGTTTCGCGCGTCCTTTGCCGGGTTGGGTGACGTTTGGATTTTGCGCCCGGACGTCCGGCGCATTCGTCCCCGATTATGTGGTCATCCGTGTTCATAGGCATCACTTGTCCTTTCGTTTGCGATTTCTCGCCGTTTTCGGTGTTACTTATATACAAACGCCTGACGGCGGTTGTATCACAATGAAAAAACGGCTGCGGCAATCAGATTATTCTTAACCTGATTGCCGCAGCCGTATTCCTGCGTGCAATTGCCTTGCGTGACGAGCCGGTATCGGGGCGCGCAATTATAGTAATTGCGCGCGCGACGCCGCCACGCGTGGCGGTTAACCTTAAAATTCGCTCCAAGTCATTCTTCCGGCTTACGCGTCCCGGGGGCGGGTTTGTGCTTCCCCCTGCGCCTTGGCTTTGCCTTCCCCTTTCGAGTGGCAGATTTTCATCCACGCGGGGTTTGTTCCCCGCGTGAAGCCTCGGCTTCGCGCTTACGGTAGCGGTTATGTCCTGTACAGCTCCGCCTTATCGGCGGGTCGCCACACGTGGACCTGCTCGTGATTCTCACACGATTCCTTTTTTAATCCTGGTGGCGTGGCGGGAGGTTATGCCCGCTTTAGCCACTTCGGAACTAAAGAGTCATATTCGATTTACAAGGTGCGCGGGTGCTGTTTCGGGTTCCCCATTTGGTTTTCCGGGTTCCCCTCCTGGGTATGGTTTTATTATAGCACATCTTTTTTTACTTGTCAAGCACAAATTACGCGTTTTTTAGGTAATTTATTACGGACTTTTTCGAATTTTATTGGAATATCGGACGATTTTCCTTCATTTTTCTACACATTTTCTGTTTTGCGCGCGTTGAAAGGCGTTGCAATTTGCGTGTAATTCGGAATATTGTTTCAATATTGGTTACACTGGCTTATTTATATTGCCGACAGGCGGCGGGTCATAAGCTCCGCGTTCGCGGCGTAGTGCATACACATCTCGTTTGTAATGTCGCCCGCTTTTCGCATTTCAAGCAGGCTGGCGTCCATAGAAATCATACCCTCTGACGCGCCGGAGGCTATGGCGGAATCTATCTGATGTATCTTCGATTCGCGGATTAGCGTCCTGATGGCTGTGTTGTTGTACATTATTTCAAACGCGGGTTTAAGTCCGCCTGATATGGTTGGGATGAGCTGCTGCGATATTACGCCCTGCAGCAGCATGGATAGCTGGATTCGCACCTGCTGCTGCTGCGCGGGCGGGAACACGTCAATTATTCTGTCCACGGTGTCGGCGGCGCTGACCGTGTGCAGCGTGGAGATGACAAGATGCCCCGTTTCCGCCGCGGTCATCACGGTTTGAATCGTATCAAAGTCGCGCATTTCACCGACAAGAATTACGTCGGGGGCTTGCCGCAGACAGGCGCGCAGCGCCGATACATAACTGCGCGTGTCAAGCTCCACCTCGCGCTGGCTGATGATGCATTTGTTGTTGCGGTGCAAAAACTCTATGGGGTTTTCCAGCGTGATGATGTGTCCCGAGCGCGTTTTATTGATGTGGTCGATCATACAGGCAAGCGTGGTGGATTTGCCGCTTCCGGCGGGTCCTGTGACAAGGATAAGTCCGGAGGCGCGGTCGGCGGAGGCGATAACGCGATCCGGTATGGATAGCGCGTGATAATCCGGTATGCCAAAGGCGATTATCCGTATCACGGCGGCAAGCGAGCCGCGTTGACGGTACACGGACGCGCGAAAGCGCGACAGTCCCGGCAGCGAAAACGCGAAGTCGTCATCGCCGAGCGCGGCGGCTTCAATATCGCGCGAGGCACACTTATATATTTGGCTTATCAGCTCATGCGACATTTCGGGCATTAAAATGTCGCCCTCCTGCGGAATTATTTTTCCCTGCAGCTTGTACGCGATGGGCGAGCCCGCTATGATGAATACATCCGTAACGCCACGATTCACCGCCCCGGTGAGAATTTCTTCAGCTGTACTCATAAATTATCGTTCATCTCCTAATGTGGGGTACTTCATTCGTCGGGACCCTGCCAAAGGTTAAGCCCCTCGTCGGGCGTCCATTCGCCCGATTCAACCAGCCGCCACTCTGTGATGTAAAAGCCTCCGCCGGAGTCCCGCGTCAGCCGAACGCTCAGCGCTTGGCGTCCGCCCGCCGGGATTTCATAGGAAAACAGCGTCCCACCGTCGGCAGCCGTTTCGGTGGTTATGATAACATCCCCGTTATATTCGCCGTTTTTAAGGCGCTCATATATCGCGGCGGCTTCCGCGTCGGCGGCATAATACGCTTCGGCGGCGGCGGCGGAGCGCTCCGCCAGCCGATACTGTGAGTTAGCCGACAGTAGACTAAGCGCCGCTAACACCGTCAGGCACAGCACGGTAAACAGCATTATTATCGACGCGGAGCCGATATTCAGCCCCATCGGGCGCGGACGATTGTTTTTTTCCATCAGCTCACCACCCTTACTTCTTTAATGGTGAAAATCGCGTCCTTCGCTCCTGATTTTCGGATGATTATTTCAGCCGCGCCGTCCTGTGTTTCGCGGAGAGTCAGGGTGAAGTCTGCTGTCGCGGGCGTTGTCGCGGGCGCCGGTTCCCAAGCCTCGTCAAAATGAATGGTGAGGCTGTCGTCGGCTTCGTTTATGACAGCGTCGTCATATTCGTCCGCTGTTTTTCGCATATCCCCGCCGTGGGCTTTGTACAGCTCCGCCGCCGCTGTCGCTTCAAACACGGCGCGACTTAGCGCCTCGCTGTTGTTAACGCGTGTGCTTGCCCCTCGGAATATTTGAATACACACTGCCGCGCAGAACGCAAACAGCAGCAGAGCTATAATCAGCTCTACAAGAAACAGACTTGTTTTCGCGCCCCTTGCGCCGCTCATGCCCCAACCTCCGCGCTTCTCAGGCTTATCGTCGTGCCGACACGGACGCCGCCCGCGCCGACACATTCGATGCTGAATACGCCGTCGGACGGGGAGTCGATTTTCAACGATTGCGCCTCTACAATCTCCAGCCCGTCGTCAAGTCTCCGGTTGTAGCCCGCCTCCGCAAAAAGCTCTCTGACGCTGCCGTCGTGATAATAAATCGCCGTGATATAGGCGGTTTCCTCTATCGTCTCTGTTAAAAACAGCGCCGGTTCACCCTCAATTTCGCCAAGGCTGACGCTGCTGCTCTCGCCGTCATAATGGCGCAGCTTCATTGCGATATAGCTGACGCATGTGTCTTCGGAATAGTGGCTGCGCACCGCGCCGCGTATGTTTTTGTATGCCCCCGCGCCTGTCATCAGCACCATCAGCATAGAAAGCGCGAACGCGCAGAACAGGATAAGCGCGAAAACCGCGTCAACCGTGTGTATATACCGTTTCATTAATGCGCCCTCCTAATCCAAAATTTTTCATCGCGAATTTTTATCGCTGACGCGCGATTACGTCTATCTCCGGCATAATGTTAGAGGCGAAAACAGCGTAGTGGACGATGAATTCTTCTTCGTGCAGCTCCACGTTATAGTTTTCGGCAAGATAGCTGAGGCTTTCGGGGTATACCCCCTCCAGCGCGTAGCAGCTCACCGCCGCCCTTGTCACGCTGTCGCGCAGCAGCTCACGCCGTTCCTCCGCCCCGGCTTTTTCCGCGGAGCCGAGGGCGTTTGTCATCAGGGCTGCAATGGCGATAAACAGTCCCAGCCCAATACCGTATGTTTTCAGCGCCCCCAATGCGGCGCGAAGCAGCCTTTTCATATCGCCTTAAATCGCGGACATTATACCGGCGAGCGGCAGCATCACCGACAGCAACAGCAGTCCGACAAGCAGAGACATTATAATAACAAGCGTAGGTTCGATTTTCCCGATGAACGATTCTAAGCGGTCGTTTGCTTCCTCACCCGTTCTGCGGGCAATTTCCTCCATTACGGTGTCGGCGCTGCCCGTGCGCGCGCCGATTGCCAGCATACGGTTATACAGCGCGGAGAAAATACCCGTATCGGCAACGCATTGGGCAAGGCTTGTTCCCTCCGCTGCCGCCTGCGCTCCCGCGGTTATTTTCGCCGCCGCGTCCTTGTCCTCAGTAAGCCGCGCCGCCATAATCATCGCCTCTGAGGAATCCATCCCGGCGGAAAGGGTCATCGTTAATACTCCGGAAAAGCGCGCCGAGAGCATCGCCCGTCCAAGCTTTCCGCCCATAAAAAAGCCCCGCAGACACTCGCGCAGCCTTGCCCTGAAAATAACGGCAAGCGCGATAATCGCCGCGATGATAATAACCACCGGAATCCAGCGCGCGCCCAGCCATTCCCCAAGCCTCAGCGCCGCGGCGGCGACGCCGGACATTTGCGCGCCGAGCTGGCGGTAAACGTCCGCAAAAATGGGCAGTATCTTCACAACGAATATAATCAGCACAAGCAGCAGCACACCAAGCAGCATCGCGGGATATGTAACGGCGCCCCTGATGCTTTTGGAAATCGATTCCTGCCTGTCATAATACCGCGACAGCGCCAGCAGGGTGTCGTCCAACTTGCCTGTCCGCTCGCCGACCTCTGTCATATCGGTCATATACTCCGGAAACGCCTCCGCCTCCCGCAGGGCGTCCGACAGCTTGTTGCCCAACGAAACCGAATTTTCCACGCGCTTGAAGCACTCTCGGCGCGCGGCGTCCGTTTCCTCTTCCCGGCACATGCCGACGCCCTCCGCCACCGGTATGCCCGCCCGCATCGCGAGATACATCGACATGCAAAATGAGGATATTTGCGAAAGTGATAACAGCTTCACTTGTCCTTTGTCCCTTCCTATATTAATAGTAGTATTTCGCGGCGTAATTCTTGCCGTCACCGATGAAAGCTCTGGCAGCCTCGCCGGATTTGCCTGTTGAGTCGAATGTCGGGTCCATACGCTTCCACGTCTTGCCGTCGAATTGAATGTAGCCCTCAATCCAGCCTGTTTCCTTGGTGTACACGTTAATCCACGCGTGATATGTCTCGCCCGCGTAGCCCACAACAAGCTGGCTCGGGATGCCCTGACTGCGCAGCATCGCCGTCATAACGGCTGCATAATCAAAGCAGATGCCCTTTTGCGGGTCGGCTGCTATTATCTCGTCCACATTCGGGAGATAGCCGCTTTGCACGTTTGCCGCCTTGTCCTTGTCGTATTTGAATTTAATAACGTAGTCATAGACGGCAGTGACCTTATCCAGATCTGTTTTCTTTTCCTTTACAAGCTCCTTCGCTTTTTCAACCGTCTTGCTTTTGTCCGTATAGTTGATGTATTGGTTTGGAGCCTTAAACGGCGCGAATTCGTCGCGCAGCTTGACGTCAATATCCGTTTTATATACCACCGAATACTTTGTGCCGCTTGTGTTTTTATACACGCCGACAGCATATGTGCCGTTGCCCTCTGTCAGAGGGAACACCTCGCCCTCCGCACCGGCTTTAAGGTTGTATGTGTACTGGGTTTTTTTCGGCGTCACGATGATGACCTTCAGCTTTGCCTTCGGGTCGTCCTTATGCGTAATGCGGATATATCCGTCGGCGGCGTTTGTAATATCGACGCTCGCCTTGTCGTTTCCGCGTATTTCCGTCTCCGCCGCTATTGCGCCGGGACTCATCGCCGCCACTATGGCAAGCGCGCAGAGCACCGCCGCAGCTATTTTTTTCAGCATCGTCACTTTTAACCACAATCCTTTATTTTTGCTTTCGCTTGCTTTTTTTGCTTTCGCCTGGCTTTTTTATTTTGCCGTCGCTTGGTTTTTGCTTCGCCTTCGCTTGGCTATTCGCCCCGTTTTGGTGCGTCTTTAAGTCACGGGGCAACCCATTATATCCCGTCTGATATAAAAATGCAACCGCCCCGCGATATAAAAAACGGAGGAGGCAAAAAAAAATCGCGTATGCGAAAAAATAACTGTTGACAATGCCGATTCGATGTGGTATCATTCACGGCGTAAAAGGAAGCAGTACGGTTTTCCGTCTCACCCGGCCGCCTCGGGCGTATGTCCCGTTTGTCCGCGCGCCGTGGTCGATATTTTTGAAACGCGCCCACACAGCGCGCGCTCGGGATTATCGCGGGGAGTCTATGCGACTTTTTACGCGGTAATTTTTATTTGCGCCGCGCGCGGCGTATCACGCGCGCACATTTTGGGAGGTGTCTTAATATCAATAATACGACCTATCAGATTAACGATGAAATCCGCGACGAAGAGGTTCGCCTTATCGGAGACGACGGCGACCAGCTCGGAGTAATGTCATCGGCTGACGCGCTGAAGGTCGCCATCGAGCGCGAGCTTGACCTTGTAAAAATCGCGCCCGGCGGCAATCCCCCTGTCTGCAAGATTATGGACTATGGCAAATACAGATTCGAGCAGACGAAAAAGGAGAAGGAAGCGCGGCGCAACCAGCGCATCGTCGAGGTCAAGGAAATTCGTATGTCGCCCGGCATCGGGCTGAACGATTTCAACGTGAAGCTGAAAAACGGTCAAAGGTTCCTCGGCGAGGGTGATCGATTAAAGGTCACCGTGCGCTTTCGCAAGCGTGAAATTGCCCACACTAACATCGGCGAAGAGCTGCTGAAAAAATTCGCCGCCGAGTGTGAGGAGCTCGCCGGAGTGGACAAAAACCCGAAGCTTGAGGGGCGGCAGATGTCTATGTTCCTGTCCCCAAAGGTCAAGCAGTAGCACGGCTCTTACGATAAGCGGCACCCCATAAACTGAGAGGAGTACACACGAATATGCCAAAAATCAAAACACACAGCGGAGCAAAGAAAAGATTCGGTCTTACCAAGACCGGAAAGGTGAAATACAAGCACGCCAACAAAAACCATTTGCTCAACGGTCACGGAAAGTCACCCAAGCGTAAGCGCGGGCTCAGAAAAGGCGGCTATGCCGACGTGACGAACGAGGCGGCAATCCGCCGAATGATACTCTACAAATAATTTACGGCTTTACGAAAGGACTGAAAGGCAATGGCAAGAGTAAAAGGCGCGATGATGACGCGCAAAAGAAGAAATAAGATATTAAAGCTCGCCGGTGGCTATTGGGGGGCTAAGTCAACGCATTTTAAGATGGCGAATCAGGCGGTTATGAAATCGCTGCGTTACGCGTACATCGGGCGCAAGCGCCGCAAGCGCGAGTTCCGCCAGCTGTGGATTGCGCGTATTAATGCCGCCTGCAAGCTGAACGGCACAAACTATTCCCGCTTTATGCACGGCTTAAAGCAAAGCGGCATCGATATGAACCGCAAAATGCTCTCCGAAATGGCGATTCACGAACCGGATGCGTTCGCCGCCCTCGTCGGCTCCACCGCGGTGAAATAGGTTGTGAGGTGCGGCGTAGCAATGCCCGAGCTGTCAAGATTTTACGGTATTATCATCACGATGTATGCCAGCGACCACAACCCACCTCATTTTCATGCGGAGTACTCCGGTCAGGAAGCCTTGTTCAACATCATTGACGGAGTGTTTGTGAAGGGCAACCTCCCCACCAAGGAAGCACGGCTTGTGCTTGCGTGGTATGAGCTTCACAGAGATGAGCTTATACAAAATTGGGAGAATCTTTCGTCCGGCAAGCCTCACGCAAAAATTCAGCCGTTAAACTAAATTTGATTTAGGGTGAATCACATGCTAAGACCGAACATTTATCAGGTTGCTCCGCAGGACGATTTCACTGTGTTGGTGTTTTTTGACGACGGCAGCACCAAGTCCTTTGACGCGAAACCATTGATTGCAAAGGGTGGCATTTTTTCAAAGCTGGAGGATGTCTCTTTTTTCAAAACACGTTGCTCTGTGTTAAACCACACGCTGGCTTGGGATGTTACGGGGAGGCTGGACCCAACCGAATGTATTGATGTCTGCCCCGACGTGATTTACGAAAGCGGCATCGATGTAAATCCTGCCGTTTAATATTCCAATAACTCAAAACAACGGCGCGCCGAAGGGCGCGCCGTTGTTTTGTTGTCATTTTTTATTCCGCGTGTTCCGCGGTTTTTTCCAGAAACACCACGGGGTCGGGATAGATAATGGGCGCCAGCGCCACGATGGAGGCGTCATCTGAAAGCCACTGTGACAGCCCCTGCTGCGAGTCTGTCCACCACCCGATTTGGTCAATATCCGTCTGCTTTGGCATAGCGGTTTTGACGTTGTAGGCGGGGTCGTCAAAGATGAGGAACGCCATCGCCTTGCCCGGGAGGAACCTGTTCATAATCACGCAGTCTGACAGGTGCAGCGGGTGATAATTGATTTGCCTGAATCTGTGCTTATCCATTGGTGTTCACCGTCAAAACGAGGCGGCTGTGTCGGCAATGCTCTTGTAATCGTCAAAGAGCTGGACATCCGCCTTTTCAAGAATTTCGTCTATGCTCCACGGATTGGGGTCGCTGAAGTTCTCTTTTGTCAGCATCTTGGTCGGCATCGGCTCGGTATACAGCCCCACCATATTGCCGCCGATGATGAACACAGAGCCGGAGACCTTTTCGGATTTTTCAGACGCGAGATAGGTGACGAACGGCGCGACGAATTCCGGTCCGGGAATGTCCATATTCGCAAGGGCGAAGCTGCCGGACGCCGAAAGCTTGTGGTCGGCGATTTTGTTCAGCGCCTTTGCCTCATAATCCGCGCGGGTGTTGGCAAACGGGCAAAAGGCGTTTACGGTGATGCCAAATTCACGCAGCTCCTTTGCCGCGCCCTTGGTGAGTCCGACAACTCCCGCGTTCGCGGCGCAGTATTCGGCGTGCTTAATATCGTCGCCAACCCATGCCGGTGACGAGCAGTTTAGGATGCGCCCATATCCCTGCTTTTTCATATACGGCACGGCGAAGCGCATGACGTTGAAATAGCCCTTGGGCTTCGTTGCCGTCACGCTGTCCCACAGCTCCTCTGTGATTTCGTCGATGTCGGAAAACCCGAAGTTTCCTGCGACATTGCAAACGATGTCAACCCTTCCGTAGGCGTCAATCGCTGTTTTTACGAGTTTTTCAGCCACGTCCCACTTGGCAAAGTCGCCGAAGAACGCGGTGGCTTCCCCACCGGCGTCACGTATCGCCTGCGCCGTGGTTTCCGCGTCGCCGGACATTTTTTCCCGCTGCTCGTCATACCACTTTTTTGTCTCCGCGTCGAGCCTTGCGTACTGCTCATCGGACACCATGTTGCTCTTTGTGGAGCCGGGCTTGCGGTTGTTCGTGATGATTTTTGCGCCCTCCTCAGCGAATTTCATCGCTATCGCCCTGCCGATGCCCTGCCCCGAGCCGGTTACGATTGCCACTCTGCCTTCAAGAATTCCCATTGATGTTTTCTCCTTTTAATTGTAATAATTCCGTATCTTGTCGAAAAAGTATTTTCGTACAAGCTCGTTTCTTCTGCCGAAGTCCTCCATATTCGCGGGGTCAAACGGCGGCATCGCCGCGAATATAAAGCCGCCGCCCGGCGCGAAAGTGGCGACATATTCGTCCACGGCGGCAATCAGAGCGTCGTCGTCGGATAGGTCGCGCCCCGCGGTGATATAGTCCCAGCAGCCTCCGTCAATCGTCAGCCGCGCTCCGTATTTGCGCTTAATCGCCGGAAGGTCGTTCATCGGCTGCGCGGGGTTCCAGCCGGAAATTCCGATGTCCAGCCAATCGTCGATGAATTGCTCGCTCTTGCCGCAGTCGTGCTTTGTCACGGCGATTCCATGCTCTATCGCAAGGGCAGCGTGCTTTGCGTGAAACGGCTTTATCAGTCTCTTGTACATGTCCAGCGAAAAAAACGGAGCCTTTGCCGCCGCGCAGTCGTCAGATACCATATAGATATCGGGTTTAGTGTACCGTATCTTTTGCCGCGCTATCCCCATGCTGTATTCAGAGATATAGTCCAGCAGCGCGTAAACCTCCTCGGGTTCCTCGTGCATCGCCATAAGTGCCTCTGAAAAGCCCATAAAGCTCACAAGCGTCTGGAAATATTCACCGCCGACGGCGATAAGCGCAAGGTTCTCTCTGTCGCGCCCCTCAAGGGATTTGTTGTAATAGCGCTCGAAATCCACATCGCGGACGTCCGGATTTTTTATCACGTCGCGCCATTGGCGTATATCGCGCAGGATGATGAAATTCGGTTCCGGGATGCCGCCGAAGTTTAAGTCCTTAGACCCGACATATCGCACACCCCACGGCGAGAAGTTGAATCCATCCGGCGCGTATGACGGCTTAACGTAATAGTCCAGCCAGATGGTGTCTGTAAACGGCTCATAAAAGGACGGGACAAATTCCGGCGTCTCGCCCCGCAGAACCTTGAGATAATTCTCTCTCGGCGTCATTTATAAATCGCCCCCAGCAAAATTATTTTTTGCCGAACACGCGGGGGATATAACCCCCGCGTGTTCCCGCGCCTTTGGCGCGTTCCCCGTGCCGCAGCACGTGAGTGTAGCCACGCTTCGCTTGCGGCAAGCGTCAAGACTCGCAAGGCGAGTCCCGCGCCCTCGGCGCGTTCCCCGTGCCGCAGCACGTGAGCGCCGCCGCGATTCATTCGCGGCAAGCGTCAAGACTCGCGAGGCGAGTCCCGCGCCCTCGGCGCGTTCCCCGTGCCGCAGCACGTGAGCGCCGCCGCGATTCATTCGCGGCAAGCGTCAAATATGTAAAGCCGCCTGAAACGCGCCGTTAACGGCGAAGCTGATGTTGCCGCCAACCTGCTTGGCGTCGCCCACCACAAAGACCTCAGTCTCCGGCGCGCAATGACGCAGACTTTCAGCGACAGCCGAACGCGGCTTCACGCCCATGGCGAGCAGCACCGTGTCCGCCTTGATTGTCTTGCTCTTGCCGTCTTTTGTGACCTTGACGCCGTTGTCCGTGACCTCGCTGAGCGCCGTGCCCCACTGTACCTCTATGCCCATATCGGTGAGTATCGCAGAGAGGCTTTGACGCTTGTAATAGTTGTCCGGCACGTTCTTGTCATAGTGCATGCTGCTGGGTGAGCCCATCGTCATGCCGCCGAAAAATCCGCCGCGCTGGATGATGTCGATAATCTCAACCTTCTTGCCCTGACTGGCAAAATCGATGGCGGCTTCCATTCCGACGTCGCCCGCTCCGACGACAACGACCGAATCGCCGACTTTATCAATATACTTCGTTTCGGCGTCCGCCGCCCACATTACATTGGCTTTGTCGATGCCCGGAATGCTTCTCGGGATGATAGGCTCGCTGCCGACCGCGATGATGACGGCGTCATAGCCCTCCGGCTCCAGAATACCGGGTGTGGCTTCCGTGTTCATAAACAGGCGCACCTTGTCCGCCTTTACCAGCTTTGTGATTTGCGTTTGCAGATACTTCAGATATGCCTTCATATCCACCTTAATCGGCGGCGCGGCGGCGGGGACAATCTGTCCGCCGAGGACGTCTGATTTTTCGTACAGCGTGACGTCGTGTCCGCGCTCCACAAGCGTTTGAACGGCTGTAAGTCCGGCGACGCCGCCGCCGACGACGGCGACCTTCTTCTTATGTACCGCGGGGGGCAGGTCGGTTTCCTTCAGCAGACGCGTAAGCCCGGACATCGGGTTTACGGCGCAGTTCATTTCCTTGGGTCCGTTCGGTCCCTGTCCTCCGAGACGCATTGCGCACGCGTTGCAGCGCAGGCAGGGGCGAATATCCTCTGTGCGGTTCTGCGCAGCCTTGCGCGGCATCTCCGGATCCGCCATAAGCGGGCGGCACATAGCGACAAAATCGCACCAGCCGCGACCGATATATTCCTCTGCCAGGTCGGGGTGCGTGATAGAGCCGACGGCGGTGAGAACGATGTCTCCCTGGAAGGCGTCCTTGATTTTTTCCGCCCAGTGGACGTTATAGCCGCGGTTCATGGTGTAGCCCTGCAGCCAATAGCTCATAAACGCCATCATACCCTCACTGTGCAGTCCGGCGGAGACGTTGAACATATCCACGCCATGCTCCTTGAGGATTTTCATCAGCTTGATGGTTTCGTCGATATGCATACCGTCGCCGATGATTTCGTCGGCTGAGATGCGATAGTCGATGACGAAGTTGTCTCCGCACAGCTCGCGCGTTTTTTCAACAACCTCTATGGCGAAGCGGGCGCGCTTCTCTATAGAACCGCCGTATTTATCCGTGCGCTTGTTATAGTGCGGGGAGGTGAACTGCGCCAATAGATTCCCGTGACCGCCGTGCAGCAGCGCGACATCCATACCGGAGCGCTTCATATTGTAGCACGCCGTTGCGTATTTCAGCACGGTTTCGTCAATCTTCGCTTGATCCATCTCGATGGGGATACGCACCTCGCGACCCTCCATAGCGGCGCGCATTTTTTCGCTGTCGCCGGGGATGGGGCTGGAGCTGAAGGGCAGATGCCCGACCGCCTCAAAGGTGGTGTCCTTTCCGTTGTGGTTCACCTCAAGCGACGCGTGGCAGTCATATTCCTTTGCCATCTCCGCATACCACGACAGGGGCAGCGCGCAGTGCGGGTTCGCCAGATCAAGCTGACACTCCTCGTCCTTACATTCGGTGATGTCTATCGACGAGTTTCCGACATAAAGAATCGACGCTCCGCCGCGGGCAAACATACGGAACCAGTCCACAAATTGGGACGTGACAAGCCCGTCCGGACTTGCGAGGTTCGGGGAGGGGGGCGCTAAGATTATGCGATTTTTGAAGTCTACACCTCGGATTTTGATGGGAGTGAATAAATGCGTGTAGTTGGAAGCCATTTTCGATGTTCCTTTCGTTGTTTATTCGCAAGCTATGCCTTGCGCCGCAATTTGAAAACATTGTAGCACACCCGCGCGGCATATTCAAGCGGAATAATAAGCATTTTGATTATTATTGAAAAATTTTTACGGCTGCCGTATAATCAAATCGACGAAAAAAGAAGGGCGGGAGCGTCATCAGGGTGAAAAGAAGCCTGCTATCACGGCAAACGCGATGAACATCGGCGGCATTGAAATACGCGGCGCGCTGGCGCTGGCGCCTATGGCTGGCGTCACTGACGCCGCGTTTCGCGAGCTGTGCCGCGAGCTTGGCGCGGGACTTGTGTATACAGAGATGGTCAGCGCGAAGGCGCTTGTTCACAGCGATATAAAAACGCGCACGCTGCTGCATACGCTGGCTGGCGAGCATCCGATAGGCGCGCAGATTTTCGGCTCTGAGCCCGCCACAATGGCACGCGGGGCAAGGCTTGCCCTTGAATTCAGCGGCGCGGACTTTATTGATATCAATATGGGCTGCCCCGTGGGCAAAATCGTAAAAAACGGAGAGGGCAGCGCGCTCATGCTGCAGCCGGAGCTGGCGGCGGACATCGTCCGCGCTGTAAAAGAAGCGACAAATCGCCCCGTCACCGTGAAAATTCGGCGCGGCTTTGACCGCGGTAATCTGAACGCCGCGGAATTTGCCGCCGCGATGGAGGCTGCCGGAGCCGCCGCCGTCGCGGTACACGGACGCACGCGCGCGCAGCTTTACTCCGGGCGCGCCGACTGGGACTGCATTCGCGATGTCAAACGCGCCGTCAGCATCCCCGTCATCGCGAACGGCGATATTTTTTCAGGCGGGGACGCCGCGCGGATTCTTGCCTACACGGGCGCTGATATGGCGATGATCGGGCGCGGCGCGTTCGGCAACCCGTGGATATTCAGGGAAGCGGCGGCAGCCATTTCAGGCAAGCCCGTTCCTCCGCGCCCGTCCGTGCGCACGATTGCCGACACCGCCCTGCGACAGTTCAAAAGAGCCTGCGAGCTGCGCGGAGAGCGCCCGGCTTGCCTTGACGCGCGTCGGCACTACGCCTGGTATCTGCGCGGCATACCGCGCTCCGGGCGCTTCAAGGATCGCATTTCGCATATCGCGTGCTTTGAGGATATCGAAAGCATCACGGAGGATATAAAACGGATGCTCCGATAAGGCGCTATAAAACGCGTGTGTTTTCAAGCGCTTTACATATTTTCCGGACGAATAATTGATGCCGATTGCATATTTTCCGGACGAATAATCGGTTGTATTTACATATTTTTATGATGAATGTTTTGCGGCGTCACCTTGGCGCCCCCGGCCAGAATCGAACTGACATCTAATCTTTAGGAGAGACTTGTTCTATCCATTGAACTACGGGGGCATATTTCTAACGCACGGGGATTTTATACCGTCCGCCGGGTGTTGTCAAGCGCACGGCACCGCGTTTTTCGCACAGCGCAGCGTTTTATCGTATTGTCGCCTCCCGTCGCGAGCGGAAGCGCTCAATAAGCCGCGGGAGCTTTTCGTTCAACGCGTCAATTTCGTCGTCCGTATTCATCGGGGAGAGCGATATTCGCAGCGCACCCCGCGCGACATCGCTGTCATATCCCAGCGCCTTTAACACGTGCGGGGCTTCCTTTGAGGACGCCGAGCAGGCGGAGCCTGAGCTGGCGCAGACTCCCTCCTCCGCAAGCATATTTATCAGATGCGCGCTCGCCTTACCGCCCTCTATTACAAAGGATGCGTGACCGGGCAGACGGTTTTCCGGGTCGCCCGTGAGGTGTACACCGGGTATTTTCAGCGTGTTTGCAATCAGCCTGTCGCGCATCGCCTTTGAGCTTGCCATATCAGAGTTAAGGCTCTCCACGCGCTCTGTCAGCGCCGCCGCCATCCCGACGATGCCCGGCACGTTTTCCGTCCCGGAGCGGAAGCCTTTTTCCTGTCCGCCGCCCGATATAAGCTCGCCGGGCTTAGTGGAGAGCTTTATAAACAGCGCGCCGACGCCCTTGGGTCCGTGGAATTTATGCGCTGACATCGACAGCATATCCACGCCCAGCTCGCGTACATTTATCGGTATATGCCCCGCCGCCTGAACGGCATCTGTGTGAAAAAGCACGCGGCGGCGCTTTGCCACGGCGCATAGCTCTTTAATCGGCAGCAGCGTCCCTATGACATTGTTTGCCGTCATTATGCTGACCAAAATCGTGTCGTCGCGTATGGCTTCCTCCAGCTGACGCGGCGATATCATGCCGTTTTTGTCAGGCTGCAGCAGCGTTATTTCATAGCCGTTTTCCCGCATTTTTTCAAGCGGGCGCAAAACGCCGCTGTGTTCAATTTCCGTGGATACGATATGCCGCCCACGCGCGCGCCTTAATTCGCACACGCCGTGAATTGCCCAGTTGTCGCTTTCCGTGCCGCCTGAGGTGAAATAAATCTCTGTGTTTAAGGCTCCGATTGCCTTTGCGACGGCGCGGCGGCTGTCCTCTATCGCCTTTTTCGCCTCCTGCCCGTATCCATACAGCGCGGAGGGATTCCCGAAGCTTTCGCTGAAATACGGCAGCATCGCGGAAAGTGCCCTGTCCGAAACGGGCGTTGTCGCCGAATTATCCACATATATTGTTTTATCCGGAAGCATCACGTGCCGCCCCTTTCACATTGCGATTTTTCGCGTTTTCTACCGCGTTTTCACAGCACCTTTGATAAAAACTCCTGCAGGCGCGAGTCGCGCGGCGCTCCGAACATTTCCGCGGGCGCGCCCGTTTCCTTTATTTTTCCGCCGTCTATGAACACAACGCGTGAGGCAACCTCGCGCGCGAAGCCCATTTCATGCGTCACTATCACCATCGTCATTCCGCCGTCCGCAACCTCGCGTATAACATCAAGCACCTCCCCGACCATCTCGGGGTCAAGCGCCGATGTAGGCTCGTCAAACAACATCGCGCGGGGATTCATAGCCAGCGCCCGGATGATAGCCACGCGCTGCTTCTGCCCGCCGGAAAGCATCGCGGGATAGGCGTCCGCCTTATCCGTCAACCCGATGCGCGCCAGCAGAGCGCGGGCGTTTTCCTCCGCCGCTGCCTCTGTCATAAGCCGCAGCCTTACGGGGGCAAGCGTGATATTCTTCAGCACGGTGAAGTTGTTGAACAAATTAAAATGCTGAAAAACCATTCCCATACGGCGGCGGACGCTGTCCGCATCGCATTTGGGGTCTGTAATCACTTCGCCGTCAAACGTGATTTTGCCGCCGTCCGGACGCTCTAAAAGATTAAGGCAGCGCAAAAACGTCGATTTTCCGGAGCCGGAAGGACCTATCACGGCAACCTTTTCACCGGGGTGTATCCGCTCTGAAACATCGTCCAGCACGACATTAGAGCCGAATTTTTTGATAAGATTTTCAACGACGATCACTTTTCGCGAGCCTCCTTTCCGCGATACGCAGGATTTTTGTGATGCACATCACAAGCAGAAAGTACACGGCGGCAACGAAAAGCAGCGAAAAATACGGCTCCGCCGTCAGCGTGCGGACATTTTCACCCGCCTGCGCCAGATCCTTAACCGTCACATACCCAGCAACGGACGTATCCTTCAACAGGGCAATCAGCTCATTTCCGAGCGCCGGAAGAATGTTTTTTATAGCCTGCGGCAGCACGATGATACGCATGGTCTGCCCGGAGGAAAGTCCCAGCGAGCGCCCCGCCTCTGTTTGCCCGATATCAACGGCAAGAATGCCCGCGCGGACAATTTCCGCGACATACGCCCCGGAATTTATCCCGAACGCCAGCACCGCGATGGATATGCCGTTGTTAATAAACGCAAATACGATATAGTACATTATGAGCAGCTGCACGACAATGGGCGTACCCCGAAAAACGGCGAGGTACGCCCCGCACAGCTTGTCAAGCGCGCGGAGCTTGCCGCTCTGCGCGCTGTAAACACGAATCATCGCGACAAGCGCGCCGATGAGCGTGCCGATGATCACCGCGCCGAACGCAATAATAAGCGTGTTCCTGAGACCGGTAAGAAACAGCTTGTATCTGTTACCGGTTATGAAGGTTATGGTGAACTGGCGTACCAGCCATTCAACGGCGGCAGTCATCGCGATCTATACTCCCCGCGTTATGAAACAGCCGAATATTCGACAACCCAATCGGCGACGCGCCCCTCGGATGTGAGGCGAGCGACGACGTTGTTGATAACCTCAAGCAGCGCTTCATTCCCCTTGGGCACGGCAACGCCATATTCCTCGGCGGCAAGCGTACCGTCGGCATACCACAGCTCTGTCGCTACGATACCCTCGTTTTTATCCGCTATGGATTTCGCGACATATTCGTCCATCACCACGGCTGAAATGCGCCCCGTGTTAAGGTCAAGCACAGCCTCCATCGCGCTGTTGTAGGCGTTAACGGTGACATTTTGATTGTACAGTACGCCGCCCTCCAGCAGCTCATCTTCAACCAAAAGCTGACCGGTGTAGCCCTTGGCAACGCCGACTGTGAGTCCCGCCAGGTCCTCCAGCACCGTGATTTCAGAGCCCTCAGGCAGGATGAGATACTGCACAGAATCGATATACGGATCTGAGAAATCCACGTTTTCGCGGCGCTCGTCCGTAATGGTGAAACCGGAGATGGCAATATCGCCCCTGCCGCCCTTCAGCGCCATAAGAATGGCGTCAAATTTTGCCTCCTGCACGTCCAGCGTGACGCCCAGCTCCGCGGCGATTTCCTCTGCCAGCGCGATGTCAACGCCGACAATGGATTCGTCGTCACCGATATATTCAAACGGCGCGAAGTTAGGATCTGTGTATACAACCAGCTTCCCGGCGCTTTGGATTTCACCGAGCTTGCCGGTGTCCTCCGGCGGCGTGGCTGAGGCGGAATCGTCCGGCGTATTTGTCGGTACATTGTCGCTGACGCTTGAGTCGATGCATGACGATGCGGCGCAAACGAGCGCGAGGATGAGCGCTAACGCGAGAGTGAGCTTTAGTGTTCTTTTCATTTCTGGTTCCCCTTTTCATTTTTTACTTATTTCAGCCGAAACGGCACTGCCGCCCCGACCGCGCTTCATTATATATTACACCGCGTGGCGTGTCAATCACCGCGTCGTCAGCAAAATTTTCGGATTTTTCAAAAAAATTTTTTCAGGGTATTGCAAAGCTGAATTTTATGTGCTATTATATTATGAGTCGCACAAAAAATATCTACACGGGAAAGGGGATGAACATCACAGATGCCGAATATAAAGTCCGCTTCAAAGCGCGTTCTTGTCTCGCGCGAGCAGAACAGAAGGAACCGCGCGGCGCGCAGCGCTCTGCGTACCAGCCTTAAAAGGTTCGACACCGCCGCTGTCGCGGGGGATAAGGCAGCCACAAACGAGGCGTATATCGCCGCCGTTAAGCTGATTGACCGCGCCGCCGGCAAGGGTCTTATTCATAAGAATAACGCTGCCCGCAAAAAGAGCTCGCTGGCGATTAAGCTCGCCGCCGCAAAATAAAGCGGCTTTTCGCCGCTTTTCGTGGGCCCTTAGCTCAGTTGGTTAGAGCATCCGGCTCATAACCGGACGGTCCCGGGTTCAAGTCCCTGAGGGCCCACCACAACAGCGCCGCCATTCGCAATATGCGATGGGCGGCGCTGTCTGTATTTTTGTGATTATGCGATTGTTATTAGCGTCTACAGCTTAAACACCGGGTGTTATCACCCCACGTTCTGCATATACCGCTGCAGCAGCGTTGCTGCCTCCGCCCTACTCGCGGTGCCTTTCGGGGCTAGCGTTGTCTCTGTGCGTCCGGTGATGAGTCCCGCGCCGTTCGCCCAGCGCATTGCTTCGCTTGCCCAGTCGGAAATTTCATCCGTGTCGGTATATCCGGAGAGGTTCGCGTTTGCGTCTACGTTTTGATTCTTGTATTTTGCGTAATTGTACAGAATCGTCGCGAATTGTTCGCGGGTGATGCTCGCGTCCGGCGCGAATTTGCCGTCGCCTGTGCCGC
>JAIRRO010000114.1 GCA_031255955.1 Oscillospiraceae bacterium | reverse complement strand
CTAATGGCTCCCCCTGTTGGGCTCGAACCAACGACCCTGCGGTTAACAGCCGCATGCTCTACCGACTGAGCTAAGGAGGATTATCCGTGACGGCAATAATACCACCTCGCGCGGCGCTTGTCAACCCTTTCGTAAAAAAATCATCGAAAAAATTTTTTGCCGCCGAAATCGCGCGGGGAATTGCCGGTGCGCCCCGCGAAGCCAGCGTCGTCCGGCACGTCTATCAGAATGATATCGTCCCCGATGCGTTTGACGCTCTCCCACGGGATGATATAGTCCTCGCGACGCCCCAAAAGCCCGAAAAAGATACCCTGCCCCGGAACCGTCAGCGATACAAGCCGCCCCGTTTCTATCTCAAACAAAGCGTCGCTGACGAAGCCCAGCCTACAGCCCGTGCGTATATTTATCACCTCGCGGCAGCGGAAATCCGCTATTCTGCATATCACGGAAATCACCTCGCTAAAATTATATTCGGGGTGTTCATAAATAATGCTTGACAGACGTCGCGGGATGTTGTATTCTATTTCGGCAGACCAAATCGCGGTGTGCCGAAATTTATCACGGGGAGGCGTCCGGAATTAAAACGAACAGATTAAATATCATCGAGCTGGTTGATTATTACAGCACGTTGCTTACAGAAAGACAGCGCAGCTACCTTGAGCTGTACTATAATGAGGATATGTCCTTTGCGGAGATTGGAGAGATGATGGGCATCACCCGCGCGGGGGCTTTTGACGTCATAAATCGCGCCCGAAAAAAGCTGATGCGGTTCGAAAGCCGGACAGGCTTCGTCGCGCGCCACAGGGAACATGCCGCGCTGCTTCGCGAAGCCACAAGCCTTGCCATTGAAACAAACGCCGACGCCCGGATAATCAAGCTGCTGAAGGAAGCCACAGATGGCATTTGAGGGACTTTCGGAAAAACTGTCGGCGGCGTTCAAAAAGCTGCGCGGAAAGGGACGCCTCAACGAAGCCGACATAAAAGAAGCAATGCGCGAGGTGCGTCTGGCGCTGCTGGAGGCTGACGTCAATTATAAGGTCGCGCGCGATTTTGTAGCGTCCGTATCCGAGCGCGCCGCGGGGCGCGATGTCCTTGAAAGCCTGACCCCGGCGCAGATGGTTATAAAAATCGTCAACGAGCAGCTTACGGCATTGATGGGCGGCGAGGGCGAAAAGCTGAACATCTCGTCAAAATCGCCCAGCGTCGTAATGCTTGTGGGACTGCAGGGCGCGGGTAAAACGACGAACGGCGCGAAGCTGGCTGCCCTGATGCGCCGCCAAAGCTCTAAGCGTCCGCTGCTTGTGGCGTGCGACATTTACCGCCCGGCGGCGATAAAACAGCTTGAAACGGTTGGGGCGCAGCTTGATATCCCCGTGTTTCAAATGGGAACAGCCAACCCCGTGGACATTGCCAAAGCCGCCATAGAGCACGCGAAAAAGCACGGCAACGATATGGTGTTTCTCGACACGGCGGGCAGGCTGCATATCGATGAAGAGCTTATGGACGAGCTGCGCGCCGTCAAGGCGGCGGTGGAGCCCTCCGAAATTCTGCTTGTCATTGACGCCATGACCGGTCAGGACGCCGTAAACGCCGCGGAGGCTTTCGACAACGCGCTGGGTATTGACGGCGTTATGCTGACAAAGCTGGACGGCGACGCGCGCGGCGGCGCGGCGTTATCCGTTCGGGCGGTTACGGGTAAGCCGATTAAATTCGCAGGAACGGGGGAAAAGCTGGATCAAATCGAACCGTTCCACCCCGACCGTATGGCGTCCCGTATACTCGGTATGGGCGATGTGCTGACGCTGATTGAAAAAGCCGAGCAGAGCTTTGACGAAAAGAAATCCAAGGAAATGGCTGAGCGGCTGATGAAAAACCGCTTTACGCTGCAGGATTATTACGACCAGCTGACGCAGATGAAATCGATGGGCAGTCTTTCCGATATCGCCGGTATGCTGCCCGGCGTTGACGCCAAGGCGCTTGCCGGGGCAACGATAGACGAGGCTCAAATAGCCAGAACAGAGGCAATTATTCTATCTATGACCAAGCGCGAGCGTGAGGACCCCGCCGTTCTTAATTCCTCACGCAAGAAGCGCATCGCCGCCGGAAGCGGCACAGAGGTTGTGGATGTAAACCGTCTGCTGAAGCAGTTTGATATGATGAAAACGATGACAAAGCAGCTGACAAAGGGCGCAATGCCGGGAATACTCGGCGGCAGACGGATGAAGAAGCGCGGCGGACTTTTCGGATAAACCGAATCAACATACCTTTCTGAAGATATTTGACTAAAGGTATTTGATTATAAACCAAAACAAAAAAATTTTCGGAGGAACAACAGACATGGTAAAAATCAGACTTCGCCGGATGGGCGCAAAAAAGAACCCCTTTTACAGGGTGGTGGTGGCGGACTCCCGCTTCCCGCGTGACGGACGCAGTATCGAGGAAATCGGCACGTACAACCCGCTCACAGACCCCGCGGAGGTAAAAATCGATATGGCGCGCGCGGAATACTGGATTAAAAACGGCGCGCAGCCGACCGATACAGTCAGGGCGCTGCTTAAAAAGGTCAACCCCGCATGAAGGAGCTGCTGAAATACATCGCCGATAACCTTGTCGATAAACCGGACGCGGTGAGCATTAGCGAGCGCGACGGGGAAAACGAAACGATTTATGAGCTGCGCGTCGCCCCCGGTGATATGGGCAAGGTGATTGGGCGCGGCGGCAGAATCGCAAAGGATATTCGGACGGTAATACGCGCAGCCGGCACACGGCGCGGCGAGCGCGCCACCGTGGACATTCTGGATTGACAGACCTGCTGGAAGCCGGGAAAATTGTAAACACGCACGGCGTTCGCGGCGCCGTGAAAATTGAGCCGTGGACGGACACGCCGGATTTTTTGCGGCGGCTGCCGCGCGTGTTTATTGACGGAGCGGAATACGGCATGCTTGACGCCGCAGTCCACAAAAACCACGTGATAGCAACGCTTGAGGGCGTCACCACATATGCCGACGCCAACGCGCTGCGTGGCAGGACGCTCTTCTTCAGTCGTTCGGATATTCCACTGGACGAGGGCGTCAGCTTCGTCGCGGACGTTATCGGGCTGGACGCCGTTGACGACGCAACGGGGGAGCGCATAGGCGTGATAGAGGATTTTATTTCGCTTCCGGCGCACGGGGTGTATGTTGTCCGCGGAGAGTTGGAGCGGCTGATTCCCGCTGTGCCGGAATTCGTCGTTAAAATCGACACGGACGGCGGCGCGGTGCGCTTTCGTCTGATAGAAGGGCTGTAGCGGGGGCGGAATATTTATGTATCACATCGATATTATGACGCTGTTTCCGGACTCTGTTGAGGCGGTTTTGGGCGACAGCATTATCGGCAGGGCGCGCGAGCGCGGCATCATCAATTTCCGCGCGTGGCAGCCCCGCGATTACACCACGAACAAGCAAAAGCAAACGGACGACTATCCCTATGGCGGCGGGCGCGGGTGCGTAATGTACGCGCAGCCGCTTGCCGACTGCCGCCGCGCGATATGCGAGGCAGCCGGAAGGGAGCTTCACACCATCTATCTATCGCCCGCCGGACGCACCTTCACGCAGCAGGACGCAAAGCGGCTGGCGCGGGAGCACGACAGGATTATTCTTGTCTGCGGGCATTATGAGGGCGTTGACGAGCGCTTCATAGAGGCGTATGTCGATGAGGAAATATCGATAGGGGACTTCGTCCTGACGGGCGGGGAGCTACCGGCGCTTGCTGTGGCGGACGCCGTTTTTCGCCTTGTTCCGGGCGTGCTGCCCGACGAGGAATGTGTGACGGACGAATCGCACTGGGACGGCGCTTTGGAATACCCGCAATACACGCGTCCTGAAATTTGGGAGGGGCGCGCCGTGCCGGAGATTTTGCTGTCGGGACACCACGCGAATATTAAAAAGTGGCGCCGAAAAATGTCCCTGCTGCGAACGCGCGACCGCCGACCGGATATGTTTGAAAAGCTCACCCTTGACGGGGAGGATATAAAGCTGCTTGAAAAATAATGCTTGCATTTTATTCGGGGGTGTGGTATCATAGCCCCCGCAGTGAGCTTCAGAGGCAAAATAACCAAAATGTAGGGGCATAGTGAAATGGTATCACAACGGTCTCCAAAACCGTTTTTGAGGGTTCGAATCCTTCTGCCCCTGCCACGAAAATTTATTTGCGGAGGGCAGGTATATACCTGCCCTCTTGTTTTTTTGCGCCGCGAAAAAAAATATGTTTGTATTTGCGCAAGGGATATGATATACTCCGAAAAGATACCGATACAAAAGTTATTGCGGGAGGATAAAAGCAATGAACGTGGTTGCATTTGAAAAGAAAGAAAAGGGCACAGCCGAGCTGAAGGTAGGCATTGAAGCCGCCGTGTTTAACAGCGCGGTGGACAGCGTGTACAAGAAAACGCGCGGAAAAATTTCGGTTCCGGGATTCCGTCCGGGGAAGGCGCCGAGAAAGATTATCGAGAATATCTACGGAGCCTCTGTATTCCGGAGTGACGCGCTTGACGAGCTTTTGCCCCAGGCGCTGGAATTCGGGATAAAGGAAAACGATCTGCGCACCGTGGGTTATCCGCGGCTTGGGGACGTGGACATTGCGGACGGCGGAGAGGTTACGGTCACCTTCACCGTTTCGCTGTATCCGGAAATAGAGATCGGGGATTATAAGGGTCTTCACGCCTCAAAGCCCTCTACTGACGTTCCGGAAAGCGCCGTGGATTCTGAGATTGAAGGGCTGCGTCTGCGCAACGCAAGCATTGAGGTCGCCGACCGCCCCGCCATTAAGGGCGACACGGTGTTAATCGACTACGCCGGAAGCGTGGATGGCACACCCTTTGACGGCGGCACAGCAACAAATTATGAGCTGGAGCTTGGCTCAGGCTCCTTCATTCCGGGCTTTGAAGAAAAGCTTGAGGGGATGAAAGCCGGTGAAACGCGCGACATCGACGTCGTGTTTCCGGAGGAATACCACGCGAAGGAGCTTTCCGGAAAGGCAGCCGTGTTCAATGTAACGGTGCATGAGGTTCGCACAAAGGTACTGCCTGAGGCGGATGACGAGTTCGCCAAGGACGTTTCAGAGTTTGACACCATCGCGGAATACCGCGCCGATATCAGAAAGCATCTTGAAGAAGCCCGCGAGAAGGACGCCGCCGACTGGTTTGAAAACGCGCTGCTTGACGCCCTGTCCGAAACGGTAACGGGTGAAATTCCGGAAGAGATGATAGAAGAGCAGGTAGACAGCTCCCTGAAGAGTATGCAATCACAGCTTTCGCAGTATGGGCTTGACCCCGATACGTATTTCAAAATGTCCGGTATGACGATGGCGGATTATCGACGCGATTCACGCGCGCAGGCTGAAAAGCAGGTTAAGGTCTCCCTCGCGCTGGAGAAAATTGCGGAAAAGGAAGGCTTTGACGCCAATGCCGACCAAATAGAGCAATTTTATACCGAGACAGCAGAGCGCTATGGCGTGGACGCCGAGACGGTGAAAAAATCCGTGGATGAGGAATCAGCCAAGCGCGAGGTGACAATGCGCGCCGCCGTGAAGCTGGTTGTTGACAGCGGAATTGCCGAGGCAGTATCCGAAAAGGATGACGCAAAGGACGGGGCGGATAAGCCCAAGCGCGCGCGCCGCGCCACCACAAAGAAGGACGCCAAGGCAGACGATGCGGAGGCAGCGCCCGCCGAAAAGAAACCCGCGAAAAAGGCGAAAGCCGGGACGGCGGAGCCGAAGAACGCCGATAAGGACGCCGATTCCGGCGCCAAAAAGCCCGCCAAGGCAGCTGCAAAATCCACCGCGGCGGAAAAGAAAACCGCCGAAGCCAAACCCGAGGCAAAGCCTGCCGCCAAATCCGCGAAGTCAAAGGCGGCAGCGGAACCGACCGCGGAGGAAAAACCCAAGCGCACGCGCGCGAAAAAGCCGACAACAGACGAAAAGTCCTGAAAATTGGATATAATTTCACAGAAGGAGCGTAATAAAATGAGTCTTGTACCTTATGTAGTAGAGCAAACCTCACGCGGGGAGCGGTCGTATGACATATTCTCGCGGCTGCTGAACGATCGAATCATCTTTCTGAGCGAGGAGGTGAACGACACGACGGCGGCGCTTGTTGTCGCGCAGTTGTTATTCCTCGAGTCGCAGGACGCCGACAAGGAAATTCAGTTCTACATCAACTCACCGGGCGGCTCCGTCACGTCGGGGCTCGCGATTTATGACACGATGCAGTATATCAAAGCCGACGTGTCCACGATATGCGTCGGTATGGCGGCAAGCATGGGTGCGTTTCTGCTGTCCGCCGGAACAAAGGGCAAGCGCATTGCCCTGCCGAACGCCGAAATAATGATTCACCAGCCCTCCGGCGGATTTCAGGGGCAGGCGACCGACATTCAAATCCACGCCGAAAACATCCTTAAAATCAAAGGTCGCCTAAACAAAATCCTCGCCGAAAACACCGGCAAAACCATCGAAGAAATCCGGGATGCATCGGAGCGCGATAATTATATGACGGCTGAAGAAGCGAAGGAATTCGGACTAATCGACGAAGTGATTTACAAACGCGGTTGATGAGCGCTCCGCGGACGCTACAGCGGACGCCGCCGCGCAGCGGCGTATCAATATTGAGCGCCAAGCGCAGCTTGAAGCGAAATTTGCCGCAGGGCGAATTCACTTCGCCCGAGGATTAAATAGTAACGAGGGGTTAAATTGGCAAAGAACAATAACGACAAGCTTTTAAGATGCGGCTTTTGCGGCAAGCGGCAGGATCAGGTCGAGCGCCTGCTGGTCGGTCAGGGCGACGTGTGCATTTGCAACGAGTGTGTCTCCGCGTGTATGAGTCAAATCAGCGGCGACGCCGACGGCGCATACGGCAGACAGCTGTATCCGCGCGCGCGCTCGTCCCTCGGCAGTCTGCCAAGACCGGCGGATATTCACGCGGCGCTGGACGAATACGTCATCGGGCAGGAGACGGCGAAAATTGCCCTCTCCGTGGCGGTGTATAACCATTACAAGCGCATTTCACGCCGCCATATGTCCGATACAGAGCTGCAAAAAAGCAACATTTTGCTTGTAGGACCTACGGGCAGTGGAAAAACGATGCTTGCGCAGACGCTGGCAAGAACGCTTCAGGTTCCGTTTGCCATCGCGGACGCGACAACGCTGACGGAAGCCGGATACGTCGGTGACGATGTGGAGAATATTCTGCTGCGGCTGCTGCTGGCGGCTGATTTGGACGTCGAGCGCGCGCAGTGCGGCATTATCTATGTGGATGAGATTGATAAAATCGCCCGCAAGAGCGAAAACACCTCAATAACCCGCGATGTTTCGGGAGAGGGCGTCCAGCAGGCGCTGCTGAAAATCCTTGAGGGCACAGTCGCCAACGTCCCGCCGCACGGCGGACGCAAGCACCCGCATCAGGAATATATCAGCATCGACACGACGAATATCCTGTTTATATGCGGCGGCGCGTTTGACGGCGTCGAAAAAATCATTGAAAACAGGCTCGATAAACGCAGCATCGGGTTTAACGCGGAAATTGTAAGCCGCAAGGAGCGCAACGTCGGCGAGATATTAAAGGAGATTCGCCCGCACGATTTATTAAAATACGGGCTGATACCGGAGCTTGTCGGACGTATGCCGATTGTCACCTCGCTGGATTCCTTAACGCGCGAGGATATGCTTAGGATATTAAAGGAACCGCGAAACGCCTTAACGCGCCAATATCAAACACTTTTGGGGTACGACGGCGTTATACTGGAATTTGAGGACGGCGCGCTGGAGGCAATCGCCGACAAGGCGCTGGAGCTTGACGTCGGGGCGCGCGGACTGCGCGGCATAATGGAGGGCGTGATGATGAAGCTGATGTATGACATCCCCTCTGACACCAGAGCGGAAAAGGCGATAATCACGGGAGCCTGCGTAATGGGAGAGGAGCCGCCCACCATCGTCCACCGACCAAAGCCAACCATCAGTCGCGATGTTATGAACATTTCATAAAGCCAAAACAAACGCTTGGAGGGGTTCTCCCGAAGGGCGTTTGTCGCGATATTACAGGCAGCGAAAAAAGGAGTGACGACAATGTCAGAAGAAATTAAGGACGTAAATTTATCGGCGGGGGATTTGCCCATGGACACCGCCGCGCCGCGATATGAGAAGCTGCCGCTTCTTGCCCTGCGCGGGATGTGCGCGTTTCCGGGAATGCTGCTCAATTTTGAGGTAGAACGCGATATTTCCACCGCCGCGCTGGATGCTGCGGTGGAGTACGGACGGCGCGTGCTGCTGATTACGCAGCGCGATTTTATGAAGGAATCGCCGCGTCCGGAGGATTTATATAAAATCGGCACGGTGTGCAATGTAAAGCAGCTGTTGAAGGTACCGGGCGGCGGCATAAAGGCGCTGGTGGAGGGCATTACGCGCGCGCGGATGCACGAGCATTCCAGCGAAAACGGCTATTATATGGCAAGGGCTGAAGCCCTGCCGGAGAAAACCCCGCGCATGACGGCAAAGCTAGAGGCGGCGACGCGCCACGCCGCGGGATTGTTTGATACATATGCCTCAATGTCCAGCGTTGTCCCGCACGAAAGCGTGTTCCCGCTGTATGGAATGACAGACCCCGGCAAGGTTGCGGATTACATCGCGCAATATATGTTCCTGCGGCACGACCAAAAACAGCCGATTTTGGAGGCACTTAATCCCATAAAGCGCCTAAAGCTCATCACCGCGCTGCTCACTCACGAAATTGAGGTGCAGGGCGTTGAAATAGAGATAGAGGGCAATCTGCGCTCACGTCTTGAGGGGCAGCAGCGCGAGCATATACTGCGTGAGCGTATGAACATCATCCAGCATGAGCTGGGCGAGGAGGGCGAAGGCGGAGAAGGCGAAATTTCCGAATATCGCCGTAAAATCGCAAAGCTGAAGGTTTCAGAGGAGATAGTAACCAAGCTGAATAAAGAGGTAGACCGCCTTGAAAAGCAGCATTTCGGCGCGGCGGAAACCTCTGTAATCGCAACGTATTTAGACCTATGTCTGGAGCTTCCGTGGAACAAAACAACGACAGAGCGCCGCGATATAAGCTCCGCGACTAAGATACTCAACGACGACCATTTCGGGCTTGAAAAGGTCAAGGAGCGCATACTCGAATTTTTATCCGTGAAGCAGATGAAGCCCGACCACAAGGGGACAATTATCTGTCTTGTGGGACCGCCCGGCGTCGGCAAGACATCCGTTGCCATATCGGTTGCTCGCGCGCTGAACCGCAAGCTGGCGCGCATATCCCTCGGCGGCGTACACGATGAGGCTGAAATCCGCGGGCACCGCAAGACATATGTCGGCGCGATGCCGGGACGTATAATCGACGCCGTGAACCGTGTCGGCACGCGCAACCCCTTGATATTGCTTGATGAAATTGATAAGCTGGGCAGCGATTACAGGGGCGACCCCTCAGCCGCGCTGCTGGAGGCGCTGGACCCGGAGCAAAACTACGCGTTCCGCGACCACTATCTTGAGCTGCCGTTCGACCTCTCAGAGGCGATGTTCATCACCACGGCAAACTCAGCGAGCTCCATACCGCGCCCGCTGCTTGACCGTATGGAGGTCATCGAAATGTCCAGCTATACCGATATGGAAAAGCTGGAGATAGCAAAGCGCCATCTGCTGCCCAAGCAACGCAAAAAGCACGGACTGAAGGTTGCGCAGCTGAAAATATCCGACGCCGCGATGCTGGAGATAATCTCCGGATGGACGCGTGAATCCGGTGTGCGCCAGCTGGAAAGATCACTTGCCTCCGTGTGCCGCAAGACGACGGCGAGGCTGGCACGGGGCGAGGCGAAAAGCGTCGCCGTTACCCCGGAGATGCTGCCGGAGCTGCTGGGACCGCGCCACTATACGCGCGAAAACGATATTGATGGAGAGGTCGGCGTTGTGCGCGGCTTAGCGTGGACGGAGGCCGGTGGCACGACGCTGGACGTGGAGGTAAACGTGTTCCCCGGCAAGGGTATGCTGAAGCTGACGGGCAATTTGGGCGAGACGATGAAGGAATCCGCGGAGGCGGCGGTGTCGTACATACGCAGCCGCGCGGACATTCTGCACATTCCGGCTGATTTTCACAAGAAAAACGATTTACATATTCACTTCCCCGGCGGGGGCGTGGAGAAGGACGGACCCTCCGCCGGAATCACGATGGCGATGGCTGTTATCTCGGCGCTCTCCGGCGCGCCCGTGCGTCCAAGGGTGACGATGACGGGTGAAATTACGCTGCGCGGACGAATTTTGCGCATCGGCGGATTAAAGGAAAAAACAATGGCGGCGCTCCGCGCGGGCGCCGAGACGGTTATAATACCCGCCGAAAACGAATCGGATTTAGAGGAAATTGACCAAACAGTGCGCCGAGAGCTGACCTTTGTCACGGCGAAAAATATCGATACGGTGCTGGACGTCGCGCTGGATTTCTCCGTACTAAAGGCGCCAAGGATGACAAAGGCGCATGCCATAACCCCCGCCACGGCGGAGCTGCCCGTTATCGATGTGCCGCAGCAGCAGATACCGCCGCGCCCTGAGCCGCCGAGCGTTAGACAATAATGGCTCTGAAGCTTCAAAACGCGGAGTTTATTAAATCGGCGGCGTCGCCGGACGCATTGATATATGACGATTTGCCGAGAATTGTTTTTTCAGGCAAGTCCAACGTCGGGAAATCCTCTGTTATCAATCGTGTGCTCGGGCGCTCGAACTTTGCGCGTGTCGGCTCGCGTCCGGGTAAAACGGTGCATGTCAATTATTTTAAGATTGACGGCAGGGCGTATTTCATCGATCTGCCCGGATATGGCTATGCCAGCGTCAGCCGCTCGGAAAAGGCGCGGTGGTCGGCGTTGATGGAGTATTTTTTTGAGAACACAGCCTTTTCTCTCGGCGTGATGATTGTGGATTGCCGCCACAAGCCCACGGCGGACGACGTGACAATGGCGGCGTGGTTCCGCGATACGGCGTCCCCGGTCGTTGTCATCGCCAACAAGCGCGACAAGGTGAAAAACTCTGCGCTGGAGGGGAATATCGAAACAATCCGCGAGACGCTGGGCTTGGGCGCCACAGAGATAATTCCGTTTTCCGCCGAAACCGGAGAGGGCAAAACACGCCTCATATCACTTTTGGAGGAGGCGGTGAGGGGCGGCGCCGGTGCGTAGCTTTATCGACGGACTGGATCCGTCACGCCTTACGGATATTTTGATGTCGGTCATTCCGGCGCTGATTTGCATCACCATTCACGAGATGTCGCACGGTTGGGTGGCATACCGCCTCGGCGACGACACGGCAAAGCGGATGGGTAGACTGACGCTTAATCCGATTAAGCACATTGACATCGTCGGGCTGATAATGATGGCGGTGTTCGGCTTCGGCTGGGCAAAGCCCGTGCCGATTGATATGCGCAGCTTCAAAAATCCCAAGCGCGGCATGGCGATAACGGCGCTTGCGGGACCGCTGTCAAACATTCTGCTGGCGGCGGTTATGCTGGCGCTGCTCGGCATTAGCTTTGCCATCTCCCCGACAGGCGGAATGGTGGAGGATTTGATTTATCGCACGGCGACGCTATCCGTCGCGCTGGCGGTGTTCAACATCATTCCGATTCCGCCGCTGGACGGCTCAAAGGTACTGTTTTCATTTCTCAGCGACAAGATTTATGTAAAGCTGATGCGTGTGGAACGCTTCGGATTTATCATACTGGCGGTGCTGCTGTATACAAACGCGCTAGATTCCACAATCGTCGTGGCGTGCAATTTTATACTGGATCGGATGCTGCACATCACGCGGGGTGTTTTTCTTCTCGCGACAAAGCTTGGCGGCGGATAAAAAAGTCTGTAGATAAAAAGGTCTGTAAAGGAGAGCCCAAGATGGACAACCCCGTATTTCATTTAAGCGGAATAGTGCGAACGCGCGCCGGTACAGAGGATTTTACAGGACCGCTTGCGCTGATATTGCAGATGCTTTCGCGCAACAAGGTGGAAATACGCGACATCAGCATTTCATTGATTTTAGAGCAGTATCTCGCGTATCTGGACGAGATGGCGGCGATGGATCTTGATATCGCCTCCGAATTTGTCACGATGGCGTCACACCTGACATATATAAAAACGCGTATGCTTTTGGGTGAGGACAAGCCTGAGGAGCTGGAGGAGCTGATTTCATCCCTCGAGAGGCTGCGCGCGACGGATGTATACGTCGGAATTAAAGCGATTACAGAAAAATTCGCGGAGATGTATCTCACCGGCGCGGGGCTGATATCCAAGCCGCCGGAGTATTTTGAGCCGGATCGCGAGTATAAATACAGCCACGATAAAAGCGATTTATCGAACGCGATGCTCGATATTCTTGCCAGAAGCGCCACGGGGGAGCGCGTCGCGCGTCAAATCCGCGAGAGCTATACAACGCCCGAGCCGTATCCGATAGAGGATAAAATTGCGGATATTTCCGCGCGTGCGCGCATGCACGGTACGCTTACGGTGCAGGGGATTTTTGTCGGATGCGCCAGCCGAAGCGAAATTGTGGCGGCGTTTCTTGCGGTTTTAGAGCTTTGTCGAAGCGGGCGCGTCCTGCTGACGGAGGACGGCGGCGAGCTTGCGATTGCGTATAATCACAGCGAAACGGAGGGAAACGAATATGGAGCTTCGTGATATACAGGGCGCATTAGAGGGCATACTATTTGCGTCGGGCGAGCCTGTGTCGGCGGACAGACTGGCAGCCGTTTTGGGGATAGGTCGGCAGTTGGTGTTTGATGCCGCCGCCGTACTGGGCGACAGATATGAAGCCGAGGGACGCGGAATCCGCCTTGTGCGTATGGAGGACAGCCTTCAGCTATGCTCCGCGCCGGAATACGCGGACTATATCCGCCTTGCGCTGGAGACGGGGCGAACCCCGCGCTTATCCCAGCCCGCGCTGGAGGTGCTGGCGGTGACGGCATATTTTCAGCCTGTCACAAAGGCATATATCGAACAGGTGCGCGGCGTGGACTGCTCTTATACAATCGGGTTGCTGCAGCAGCGCGGCTTGATAGAAACACGCGGACGCCTTGCCGTTCCGGGCAGACCGGCGCTGTACGGCACAACGCCCGTGTTTCTGCGCACATTCGGCATAACATCTGTTGACGAGCTGCCGGAACTGCCCGCCACCGCCCCGCGTGAGGACGCGCAGATCATATGATTTTTTTCTTAGTACTGGCGATAATAATTGCCGTTATCGCAGCGATTATGCTGCTGCGCGTCGGCGCCCGCGTGAACTTCGCCGAGGGAGAGCTTACCGTACGCGCGAATATCGCCTTTGTGGGCTTCAATGTTTTCCCGCGCCCGAAAAAAGCTAAAATATCGAAGAAGCAGAGGCAGCGCGGCGAAGAGAAAAAGCCGCGGCGCGGCAAGAAAACCAAAACGGCAGCGCGCGCGGAAAAAACGCCGCGCAGCGCAACACAGCTGGCGCGCGGCGCGGTGAGGGTTTTGGATAAGCTGCGGCGGCGCGTGCTTGTAAAGCGGCTTTATGTGTACTATGTTCACGGCGGCGCGGACGACCCGTATTCGGCGGCGATGGCGTTCGGCGGTCTTTCCGCCGCGCTGGGACTTGCCGCAGGCGCGTTAGAACGCGTGCTGCACATCCGGCGGTATGATATACGCGAATCCGTGGACTTTTTATCAAGCAGCTCGCGCATATACGCGGAGGCGGCTGTCAGCCTTGCCGTTTGGGAGGTAATATCCATTGCCGTGGCGGCATTTTTATTATTTGTGCGCTCGGGCAAGGCGAAGCCCGCGGCGGACGCAGGGGATAACGCGACAGACAAAAACTCAAGCAAAAATACGGATACAAGGGCAAAACCAGAAAATAAACGCGGGGACTTGAAGCCGGACAAAAAAGTGTGATAGAATACCGCGAGAAAAAAATCACGTAAAGGACGCGAAAAGAAAGGAAGCGCAGCAAATGGACAAGCACCCTATCGGAGAACTTATGGAAACCACAATGCGGAAAATCAGGGAGATGATTGACGCAAACACGATTGTCGGAGAACCGATTGTCACGTCAGACGGCGTGACGCTGATTCCCGTATCAAGGGTGACGTTCGGATTCACGTCAGGCGGAGCTGATTTTCACGGGAAGCACCGCGCTCCGGACGCGCCGTCGTCCTTCGGCGGCGGGGGCGGCGCGGGTGTGAATGTCATTCCCGTGGCGTTTCTTGTCGTAAAGGGCGGCAGTGTGCGGGTGCTGAACATCGCGCCGCCTGTATCAACAACGCTTGACCGCGTGGTGGACGCCGTGCCGGAGGTTATCGACCGCATCGGCGACTTCATTAAGGAGCGCCGCCGCGATGACGACGACGATTACGACGATGAGGATATCGGGGACGACGAGCTTGACGACGGGGCGGACTCCCTCGACTGAGCATAAAAACAACTGAAAACGGCGCGAATAATCGCGTCCGCGATCGGTAAAAATACAGACAATCGTTTTCTGAAATTTGTGAGGCAGGGGAATGGTCATACATTTGAAACGAACGATAGTCCTGTTTGTTGTGTCCGCGCTTATGGCGGCGCTTACGCTTCCCGCGTCCGCCGCGGCGGAGACAAAAAATGAACCGATAATAATCTCAGCGAAGGCGGCAATCGTAACGGATGCCGACTCCGGCACAACGCTTTTTGCGAAAAACGCCGACGAACAAATGAAAATTGCCAGCACAACAAAAATTTTAACGGCGCTTATCGCGATTGAGCGCTGCGACCCCGATGAAACGGTTGTAATCAAGCGCGAATGGACGGGGATAGAAGGCTCATCCATGTATCTTGTGCCCGGTGAGAGGCTTACGGTGCGCGATTTGCTGTACGGTGTGCTGCTCGTCTCCGGCAACGACGCGGCTGTCGCCTTAGCGTGCCACACGGCGGGCAGCGTTCGCGAGTTCGCGCGGCTGATGAACAGGCGGGCAACGGAGCTGGGCTGCGAAAACTCCGGCTTTGCAAACCCGAACGGACTTGACGAGGACGGGCATTATTCCACGGCGCGCGACCTTGCCGTAATAACGGCGGCGGCGATGAGCAACGCGACATTTGCGGAAATTGCAGGCACAAAGGAAACCTCCGCCGCGGGGCGCGCCTTTCGGAATCACAACAGGCTTTTGTGGGAACTGCCCGGCGCGCTGGGAGTGAAAACGGGCTTTACAAAAAGCTCCGGCAGAAGCCTTGTATCCTGCGTTCGGCGAGGCGATTTTACGCTGATATGCGTGACGCTTAATGACCCCAACGATTGGGCAGACCACACCGCGCTGTACAACTGGGCGTTCGAGGCGCACACGCGCGTGACCATTCGCCGCGGCGAGGAAATAGGCGCGCTGATACCCGTAATTTCCGGCGTGAAGCCGATAGTTCGCCTCGCCGCGGGCGCGGAGCGAACCTTTATCTATCGGCGCGGCGGGAATTATGACGTCTCCGTAAACGCGCCGCCGTTTGCCTATGCGGTTGTTGTAAAGGGCGCCCGCGCCGGGGAGCTTGTGATTAAGCGCGACGGCACGGATGCGGCGCGCGTACCTTTGATGTACGCCGAAACAGTCCGCCGCAATGAAACGGAAAAGCTCACTTTTTGGGAGAAAATCAAGCGCGCGTGGTACGCCGCGAATAAATATGGCGCATACAGACGGATGTACTATTGGTGATGGGGGAGGGCGTTTGAATTTTCAGCCACGATGTGATATAATCGCAGTGAAAAAAACATAGAGCAAGGGGGAGGCTGCGCGTGGTGATTAACTCCCGCACAGAGGCGGATACGGAGCGCGCGGGGTTTATTCTGGCGCAGAAATTAACCGGAGGCGACGTCGTGGCGCTGCGCGGAGGTCTCGGCGTGGGAAAAACCGTGTTCACACGCGGTCTCGCGCGCGGTCTGGGCGTTAACGCTCGTGTTGTCAGCCCGACATATAACATCGTTAACGAATATGAGGGCAGGCTGCCGCTGTTCCATTTCGATATGTACAGAATGGGCGGCGGGGTCAGGACGGAGCAGGAGCTGTTTGATATCGGATTTGATGAGTATTTTGAGCGCGGCGGCGTTGTGTGCATCGAATGGAGCGAGCTGGCGGAGGATGCGCTGCCGTCCGGGGCTGTGCGCGACAGCATTGAAGCGACGAGCGACGACACGCGCGCAATAACAATTGAGGGAATAAGCCTTGACGACGCTGGCGTTTGAATCCTCCGCAAAGGCGGCGTCCGTCGCTATTATGCGGGACGGGCGGCTTCTGGCGCAGTATTATCAGGACAGCGGGCTGACGCACAGCCGCACGCTGATGAAAATGGCTGAGGATATTTTGAAAAACAACGAGATGACCGTCGCGGATATTGACCGCGTCGCCGTCGCGCGCGGTCCCGGCTCATTCACGGGGATAAGAATCGGCGTCGCGGCGGCAAAGGGCTTTGCGTGGGGCGCTGATATTCCCGTCCGCGCCGTCTCGACGCTGTGTGCGGCGGCGCGGGTATTCGCGTCCGACGGGGTGACAGCCCCGCGCGACAGCGTGATAATCGCCCCCGTGATGGACGCCCGCCGCGATGAATTTTATAACGCGCTGTTTGAATTAAAAAACGGGATTATTACGCGATTATGCGAAGACCGCGCTATTGCGGGAGAAGCGCTGGCGGGAGAAGTGTCGGCGGGCGAGGTTTACGGCAGCGCACCGATAATTCTCACGGGGGACGGCGCGGAGAAATGCGCGGGGATTTTTGACGCGCTCGGCGCTCCGTACAGCATGGCGCCGCAGCTGTTGCGGCTGCAATGCGCCCTTGGCGTCGCGCTGGCGGCGGAGGAAGTGCCGGATGTGTCGGCGACAGAGGTTTCGCCCGTATATCTGCGCGTATCGCAGGCAGAGCGTGTTCTCGCCGAGCGCGCGGAGGCTTCGAAAAAATAATTTTTATAATTCTATAAATTGCTATTGACTTTATCTTTCGGGTGTGATATAGTGAGTACAGTTCAGGGTGTCTGACGTCCAAGCATCAAATATCGCGGGGTAGAGCAGTCTGGAAGCTCGTCGGGCTCATAACCCGGAGGTCGTAGGTTCAAATCCTGCCCCCGCAACCATCAAAATCCCCAAGCCGCTATGGTTTGGGGATTTTCTTTTTTGCGTTGCTTTTTTTGTAGCTCTGTGCTAAAATGTGCGAAAAAGGACGGAACGCGCGACGCGGTGCGTCGTGTCGCGTAAAAAGGGGGAGCTTGAGGATTAAAAAAAGCAGCGCCGCGAGGCTTACGCTCGTTTTAACGGCGATAATATGGGGCGCGGGCTTTGTGTTCTCTCAGGCGGCGCTGGACGTGGGCTTCGGACCGGCGGGGTTGATGCTGGTGAAGTTCGGCTTGGCGTCCGTGCTTGTGGGGATAATATTTCGAAGGGCAGTGCGCCGCGGCTTCGTGGAGCGGAACAAAAAAAGCATTCGCGGAGCTTTTATTCTGGGCGTTACGCTCGCCTTCAGCTTTCTGGCGCAGACGCTGGGATTGATGCTCTCCACGCCGTCCAATAATGCCCTGATTACGGCGGCATACGTTGTAATTACACCGTTTTTATGGAGGCTTGCGTTTCGCAAAAAGCCGCATCGCGCGGCTTATGTTGCGTCGGTTATCTGCTTTATTGGCGTCGCGGCGCTCTCGCTTGATTTTTCGGGCGGGCTGTCTTTCCGCGCGGGGGATTTGTGGACGCTGCTGTGCGCCGTGTTTTTCGCGGGGCAGATTGTTGCCACAGAGGCGCTTGTGGGCGAAATGGAACACGGGTTTCTGCTGTTTATCGAGATAACCACCGCCGCCCTCACGACGCTTGTTTTGGCGCTTGTGGCGCGTTTTGTCTCGGAGATATCGCCCGGCACCTCCGGAATCTTGCAAGCTCTGATGGTCACGCCGCGCGACTTTTACGCGCTGATTACGCCGATGGGCATTGCGTGCGTGGCGTTTCTCGGTGTTTTATCCACGGGGCTGTGCTATGTGATGCAGACCTCGGCGCAGCGATATGTCTCGTCCGGTGCGGCGTCGATTATTCTCTCTATGGAAGCCCTGTTCGGAGCGGTGTTTTCCGTAATCATCGGATACGATGAGCTCAGTCCACGGCTTGTCCTCGGCGGCGGGCTTATATTAGCCTCCGTAATGCTCGGGGAGATTGTCGGCATACGAAGCGCCCGACGGGAGGGCGCGGGGCAAAATACCGCGGATTCCGCACACGCCGCCGACAGCGGCGCTAATGACAGTGTTCACGGCGGCGAGGTTAGTATAACAACGACGCCTTGAATAACAGGCTGCCGCCGAAAAACGACGGCAACCAAAAAAAAATAAAACGGAGGAAAATCAAATGAAAAAGACACTCGCACTGCTGCTCTCGCTACTCTTCATCGTCGCAATGCTCGCCGCCTGTGGCGACACGGACGCACCTGACGCCGGTACCCCCACGCCCGACAACACGGGCTCCGAGGTGACGCCCGACGCGGAAAACCCGGAAACGGACACGCCGGAATTCATCGCGCCGGACGTAATCCGCATCGGAATGGAATGTGAGTACGCACCGTACAACTGGACGCAGTTTGAAGAAACGGAGTTTTCCGTTCCGATAGGCGGCGGCGCTTATGCCGACGGCTATGACGTCCAGATCGCGAAAATCGTCGCCGAAAGGCTCGGCAGCCGCCTTGAGATTGTAAAAACGGAGTGGGACGGACTGCCGCCCAGCCTGACCTCCGGCATGATTGATCTGATTATTGCCGGAATGACCGACACGCCGGAGCGCCGCGAGACGATAGACTTCACAGAGGTCTATTGGATTTCGGACGTCGTTATCGTCGTCACCGCGGATGGTCAATATGCCGACGCCGACAGCATCGATGATTTCGCCGGAGCCAAGATTACAGGACAGCTCAGCACCATTCACTACGACTTGATCGATAAAATCGAGGGCGTTGACAAGCAAGAGGCAATGGCGGACTTCCCGACGATGCTGATGTCGCTCTCCTCCGGCAAAATCGACGGCTATATAGCCGAGCGCCCGACGGCTATCGCCGCCGGACTGTCCAATCCGTCAGTTAAATACATCGCGTTTGACGCGGACAAAGGCTTCGGCGAAGAGGTTCCTGTTTCCGTCGGAATTCGCAAGGGAGAGGACGCCTTTAAGACGGCTGTCAATGAAATTCTTGCCGAAATTACAGAGACCCAGCGCCAGCAAATCATGGAGGACGCGATAGCGCGTCAGCCGCTCAGCGAATAATCATCGCTGAAAAATTCACCGCTTTGCAGGGGGCGGCGCCACACGCTTAAATATCCGCGGCATCGCCCCCGCGCGCTTATACAAAAAACTGCTACGCTAAGGAGAAACGTATTATGCCGTCGGAAAGGTCTGCCCTCCAATGGATAGTGCTGTTCATTGAAAAATACTGGCTTCAGTTCCTGAAAGGCACGGGGATGACCGTCCTGCTCGCCGTAATCGGCACGGCGGCGGGCTTTGTTATCGGGCTGATTATCGGCGTGGTGCGGACAATTCCCAAGCAAGCAGGCGGAAAAACAGGCTTTTCGCTGCGCGCCCTTGCGCTGGGCGTGCTCAATTCGCTGCTGGCGATTTATACAGAGGTGCTGCGCGGCACGCCGATGATGGTTCAGGCGATGCTGATATATTACGGGCTTACGGAATTCGCCAAAGTCAACATCGCGGCGATACCCGCCGGTATGATAGTAATCACGCTGAACACAGGCGCGTATATGGCGGAAATTGTCCGCGGGGGGATACAGTCGATAGACCCGGGGCAAAGCGAGGCGGCGAAGGCAATCGGGATGAACCATTGGAAAACGATGCTTTATGTCGTTCTGCCGCAGGCTGTGCGCAATATTCTCCCGGCGACGGGCAATGAATTTGTCGTCAATTTGAAGGATTCGTCGGTGCTGAACGTCATAACAGTCACGGAATTATTTTATGCCACGCGCGCGATTCGCGGCTCGTATTACAGAACCTACGAGCCGTTTCTTATTGCGGCTGCGATATATCTGGCGCTGACCTTTATATCCTCGCGCCTGCTGCGGCTGCTTGAAAAATACCTCGACGGACCGCGCGATTTTTCGCTGGCGCAAAACGTCGGACGAACGCGCAGAAAATAGAAATGCGCAGAAAATAGGAACACAAAGGAGAAAATATCCGTATGGAGACCGTAATTGAAGTAAACAGTCTCAGAAAGTCCTTCGGGAGCAACGAGATATTAAAGGGCATAGACCTTTCTGTCACAAAAGGCGAGGTTGTGTCCGTAATCGGTTCGTCCGGCTCCGGTAAATCGACGTTTCTGCGCTGCGTAAATCTGCTTGAATGGCCGACCTCCGGCGATATTTTATTCAAGGGCGAATCCGTCACGCGGCGCGGCTTTAAGCTTCCGCTATACCGCGAAAAGGTGGGTATGGTGTTTCAGCAGTTCAATCTGTTTCAGAATATGAATGTGCTGCAAAACTGCGTAATCGGGCAGATGAAGGTTGCCGGGCGCGACAGGGAAACGGCGCGGAAAATCGCCGTTGAATGTCTGGAAAAGGTCGGTATGCAGGAATATATTCACGCCAAGCCGCGGCAGCTGTCAGGCGGGCAGCAGCAACGCGTCGCGATTGCCCGCGCGCTCTGCATGGAGCCTGACGCGTTGCTGTTTGACGAACCGACGTCGGCGCTTGACCCCGAAATGGTCGGCGGCGTGCTGCGCGTCATCTCGGCTCTCGCTCACACGGGGCTGACGCTTATCGTGGTTACGCACGAAATGGCGTTCGCCCGCGATGTGTCTGACCGCGTGGTGTTTATGGACGGCGGCGTCATAGCGGAGCAGGGCACCCCCGACGATATATTCACCAATCCGCATAACCCCCGCCTGCGCGAATTTTTAACGCGGTTTTTAACGTAAAGTCTTTGTGTTTCGGATGATTTTGTGATATACTGGGGCAAATAATTATCGGAGGCGGTGCGCTTGAGCGATAATATCATCACGCTGTATCACGGCACAAGCGAGCCGGATTTTATCCCGCGCTTCCGTGGCGGACGCGATTATCACGACTATGGCAACGGATTTTATACCACGCGGGATATTGAAGCCGCCAAGGAATGGGCATGTCAGGGACAGAGCGACACGGCTTATGTGTACGCGTATGAGTTCAATACGGACAAGCTGAGCATTCTCGACTTGGACGGCGGCAACACGCTGGCGTGGGTATCGGTTCTGATGACGCACCGACGCGGAAAGAAAATTCGCGGCGCGGCTCTGGAGCGTTGCAACCAAATGATTGAGTTGTTCGGCGTGGATGTAAGCGCTTATGATGTAATTCGCGGATTTCGGGCGAATGATTCATATTTTCAATTCACGACGGACTTTGTGACAGATACGATTACGCTGGAAACCCTGATGAAATCAATCGTCACCGGAGACCTCGGGAAGCAGGTATGCGTAAAAAGTGAGACGGCATACCGTCGGCTGGGGAGGCACATTGACGTACTTTCAATCAGCGGCGCGGATTATGAGCGTTATCACAGGCGCTATATCTCAAAGGATTCCGCCGCTCGAACGCTGGCAAGCGAATATACAAACGAGCCTCAAACAGGACAGCTTTTATCCGATATTTTGAAGGGTGGTGCGCAATGACAAAATCAATCCCCGCTGATCCGATTATGCTGAGCGGAATGACCGACTGCCTCGCAATCGCGGTTGAAAACGCCGTCCTTGAATGGGGCGACACGCCGGATTCTTTTTTTGAAAAATTCATAGCGTCCGGCTTGGCGGATGATTTTTCCGAGCAAGCGCCCTTTGCGACAACAGGCTGCACGGGCGAAGAGCTTGTCGCGATGATTAATGAGCGCATTATCGGCTCGCCGCAAAATGTCCGCCTTGGCAGCGCCGAAATGGATTATTCGGAGTATTACTGGATAGGCTATGCGCTTGCCCTGCTTGTGGCGGAAACCGGCGCCTCGATACGGCAGATTATCGCCGCAATTCCGCCGCCAGAGTGGCTGAGACTATATCCGACGCATCACGAATATGGCGACGAGTTGTTGCTTGAAAAGCTGTCGGGATATATAAACGTACTGCGACCGGACATCACGAATTAACATTTCATTTTCACTTTGTTCACCGATTATATCAAATTGCAGAGTATAATTGCCGTCACAGTAAAAAGCTTAGCCATCGGCTGAGCGCTGCTTACCAATAAACGCGCGGAAAGGAACGGTAATTATGAACCAAGATATGCCCGCGGCGGCGGAGCCGAAAAAGGATGCGACAGGCGCACCGGAGAAAACAGAAACCTCCACGCAAACAGAGACCTCCACGCAAACCGAAACCTCCACACGGACGCAAAGCAAACCGAAAAAGCGACGGAGCCGAAAAAAGTGGATAGTGCTGGCGGTCATCGTCGTGCTGGTGGCGCTGGCGGTGTTCGCCGTCAATCGCGTGCTCAAGCGATTCGGCGCGGCGGTGGCGAGCTTTGCCTCGTCGTATGTCACAGACACGGTGACGCGGCGCGACATTTCATCCTCGCTGTCCGGCAGCGGGACGCTGCGCCCCGCGGACTCGTATTCCGTCACGACGCTGGTAGAGGGTGAAATTCTCTCCGCGAATTTTGAGGAGGGCGACGTCGTCGAGAAGGACACAGAGCTTTTTGAAATCGACAGCTCGAACACCTCCAACGGATTAGAACGCGCGGAGCTGTCGCTCGCCTCCGTGCGCAGCTCTTACGAGAGGCAGCTTGAAAACCTTGAAAAGCTGCAAATCACAGCCCCCACGTCCGGATACATAACAAGCCTTGATATCGAGCCGGGCGACAGCATCACGATGGGTCAGCCGATTATGAGCATCGTTGACAGCCGATTTATGACCATCGAGCTGCCGTTTCTCGCGGACGACGCGCGCAGCCTGCGCATCGGACAAACAGCCGATGTTACGCTTGACGGCTCGTTTGAGTCTCTCGTCGGCGCGGTGACGAAAATCGGCGGGTCGGATACCGTTCTCGCGGGGAACATCGTCGCGCGGTACGTTACCATTGAGGTTGAAAATCCGGGAGCGCTTTCCCCGACGCAGACCGCCTCGGCGGTGGTGGGGGACATTAGCTGCTGTGGCGCGGGTACGTTTAAGTATAAAAACGAGAAAACCGTGACGGCGGAGCTTGCCGGGGACATCGCCTCCATAAACGTAGCCGAAGGGGACTATGTCTACAAGGACAGGCTTTTGGCAACGATAGAGAGCAGCACGCTCAGTGACGCCATCGACAGCGCCTACAGGCAACTGCGCGACGCTGAAATAAATATGGAGAATCAAATCGACCAGCTCGACAACTACACCATCAAATCCCCGATCAAGGGCACCGTTATATCCAAGGATTTTAAGCAGGGCGACACCCTGAGCGCGGGTAAGATTCTATGCACGATTTATGACCTCAGCTATTTGCAAATGACGATGAATATCGACGAGCTGGATATTAAAAAAATCGAGGTAGGGCAGCAGGTTGACATCACCGCCGACGCCGTGGAGGGTCGCGGATTTTACGGCGTCATCACAAAAATCAGCATTCAAGGCACAACGGCGAACGGAGTCACATCCTATCCCGTTACGGTGCGCATAGATGAAGCCGGAGAGCTGCTCCCCGGAATGAATGTGGACGCCGAAATCGTGTTCCAAAACGCCGAAAATGTTCTATCTGTTCCGATAGGCGCCGTGTCGCGCGGGAACCGTGTGTTAGTCAAAAAGAGCGGCGACACGTCGCCTGACGCGCCCGGTACCGGTATCGGGAACGCACCGGGCGACGCCCCGGGTGACGCGCCCGGCGGAGGTCTTGGCGGCGGACGATTTAACTCTGCGGTGCAAGATCTTATTCCGGGAGGCTATGAATACGTCGATGTTGAAACAGGCGTTTCGGACGGCATGTATATAGAAATCAAGTCCGGGCTTAGCGAAGGCGACGAGATTACATACATCCGGCAAGCCGAGTCGCAGGGTACGTTTTATATGATGGGCGGCGGCGGAAATATGATGGTCGGAGGTCCGGGACAGCAAGCCGGAGCGGCTGTTCCGCGCGGAGCGGGCGGCGGGACGACAACCGTTCGCGTCGGAGGGTAGAGCCGATGGAACATAACGAAGCCCCGCTTATCGAATTTCGCCGTGTTTCCAAGCACTATTATATGGGTGACAACGTGGTTCGCGCCTGCGATGAGATCGATATGCGCGTTTACAAGGGCGAGTTCGTTGCCATCGTGGGGCAGTCCGGCTCCGGTAAATCCACGTGTATGAATATCATCGGGTGCCTTGATGTGCCGACGGACGGAGAGTATTTTTTGGGTGGCGTATCCGTCGGAACACTACGGAAAAACGCCTTGGCGGAGATACGCAACGAAATGATCGGATTCATATTTCAGCAGTACAATCTGCTGGGTAAGAGCAATCTGCGCGAGAACGTGGAAATACCGCTGATATACGCGGGTGTTTCGAAATCGGAGCGCCGCCGCCTCGCCATCGAGGCGTTATCGAAGGTCGGACTCGGCGATAAG
>JAIRRO010000071.1 GCA_031255955.1 Oscillospiraceae bacterium | reverse complement strand
CTTTATGAACCGAAAACCGCCATAAATGAAATTGCCGCGATAATCGCACAACGCGAAAATCTGCCGGATGGCTGGTTGAATGACAGCGTAAAAGGCTTTGTCGTGCAAAACGCACCCACTGAGGACTTTCTAGCAATCGACGGATTGCGCGTGCAAACTGTTTCAGCAGAGTACCTTTTAGCAATGAAGTTGATGTCCGCGCGGTACGGGGAAACGGATTATGATGATATACGGTTTTTACTAAAAAAGCTTAAAATTCAAACAACGAAGCAAGCTGAGGGTGTTGTCCTTGAATATTTCACACCCGAACAAATTCTCCCCAAGACACATTATTTGATTGAAGAACTGATTTCCGAAATATAAAGCTCCGGTGCCAAGGGTATACCCTGCAAGCGAGGCACGAAATGTACGAAAACAGTCTCACCCGCCCTCTTGTTTTTTAATGTATTATCACATCAAGCCCCATATCCTCAAGCTGCTGCCGCCGCGCCTGCATAAGGGCGTCAGTCGGCGGGGTGATTTCGATAGCCGGACGCGAGCGCCCGAGGCGTTCCCATTTTACAACGCCCAAATTGTGATACGGCAAAAGCTGAACCGTCCGAACGGCGCTCCCCAGCGATTTTACGAATTTTCCGAGTGCGTCAAAGTTCTCCGCAGAGTCGTTAAACAGCGTCATAACGGGTACGCGGATTTGAAACGCGCCGCCCGCCGCCGCTATTTTTTGCGCGTTTTCTAAAATTAGATCGTTCGGTACACCCGTGCCAAGCTTGTGCTTTTCGCTGTCCATATGCTTGAGGTCGTACAAGAATAAATCCGTGTACGGCAGTATTTTTTGTATCTTCTCCCACGGGGCAAGACCCGTTGTATCGACGGCGGTGTGAACGTCCTCCGCCTTGCAACGCATTAAGAATTCCGTCAAAAATTCCGACTGGCTGAGACATTCCCCGCCGGACACGGTGACGCCGCCGCCGGAGGTTTTGAAAAACGGCTTATCACGGCGGACGCGTTCCATCAGGGCGTCAATGGTGTAATCCTCTCCGCAGATATACAGCGCGCGGGCGGGACACGCAGCGGCGCACGCGCCGCAGTCGTCGCATTTCGCGCGGTCAACCGCGACAAGCTGAAGCTCCTCGCCGGTGGCGTCCGTTTTCGTCGCCCCGCGCGATATGGCGCCATGCGGACAGGCGGTGAGGCAGCGTCCGCATTTTTCTACACCGACGCATTTGATTTCCATCCAATTCAGCTCCGCGCCGAATTCCTGCGACTCCGGGCTGTGGCACCACAGACAGCGCAGGGGACAGCCTTTCATAAAGCAGGTGAGGCGGATTCCAGGTCCGTCGTGAACGGAAAAGCCTTGAATGTCATAGAATTTTCCCGTAAGCTCTGTTGTTTTCATAGCAAAGCTCCTTTCCCGCAACAATCATATCACAACAACTTTATATTGTAAAACGCAAAATTTGAGAGTACAATAGGGGTGAGGGAGGTGTTATACATTATGTCAATAAAACTCAGCTATTATTTCAGGAAGCCGGAGACGTTCCCGATTCCGGGGTTTCTCACGGAGCTGACCGCCCCGCAAGAAATTTTGAAGCTCGCGGTGACGTTTCTTGATAATTCGCTTGTGCAGCACGATATTCGGGAAAACCACGGGGAGCTTCGCGCCGGAAACGGCGGGGACGCCGCGCCGGTTTTTCACAACAGCTATTACATAGATAGCGGTACCGTTATTTACAACGGCGTGACGATTATCGGACCCGCGTATATCGGCAGAAATGTAGAGCTTATGCCGGGCGCGCTGATTCGCCCGTATACGATTATCGGGGATAATTGCAGTGTCGGGCACGGCAGTGAGGTCAAGCATACGGTGATGTTCGGCGGGTCTAAGGTGGCAAGCCTTGCTTTCGCCGGGGACTCTGTGCTTGGCGCGGGGGCAAGACTCGGCTCCGGCGTCATAACAGCCAACCGCAAATTTGACCAAACGGAGGTGACGGCGCGCCTCGGGGATGAGGTTATCAGCCTCGGCGCTGATAAATTCGGGTTAATTCTCGGCGATTACTCCAGATTGGGGGCAAACTGCGTCACCCAGCCGGGTACGCATATCGGTCCTAATACGTGGGTGTTCCCCGGCGTCGCCGTGCGCGGATTTATCCCGGAGAACACGCGCGTTATGGAGGAGCGGGCGCTTAAATTTTCGCCGAACGAAATAACGGAGCTAAAGCCGTAAAGCATCGGCGGCGCGTTATGTTCCGCTTCTGTATAAAATAAAATCATTCATTTGATGCATAAATCCCGCTTCGCGCAGCGCGTCCGCCGCCGTGGCGGGATATTCGCGCACGGCGATTCTGCGCGCGTCGGCATACACCGTGCCGAGCGAAAATTCCCGCGCGAACGCGCGCAGCAGCCGCGACATAACAGCGTCGCCGATTGCAGCGGCGCCGTTTTCGGCTTCGCCAAGCTGACGCAAAACAGCGCCGCGCCGCTCGAACACGGCGACAGGCAGCCCGTCTATCAGACCGACGAGCGTACCGGGGACGGAGACAAACGAACGCCCCTCCGAATGCTTTAGTGTTTTGCCCCATTTAAGCGCGGGGTCAACGGCGGAAATCCATGTGACATCCCCGTTTTCGGACGCCAGCGCGGCGGCAACGGTTTCATAGTCCGCGCCCCGTATAAACTGCGCCCCGCCTAATCCTTCAACAAAATATCCGCGCCGCGCCCTGCCTGTCAGCTCCCATATGCGCAGTATCTCTATCGCAGCGCTCCAGTCAAGGCGTCCGCGCGCCGTCTCGCGGCAGAGGATAATTTCGGAGTCAAAGGCGCGTTCTATCTGCGCTTCAAGCGCAATCGCGCGCGCCGCCACTGTCTGACCGGTGGCTTCAAGTCTGCCGGACAAGGCGGCGGCTCGCGCCCGCGCCGCGCGCTTTATATCCGTTTGATTTTTCGGCTCGGGGTCGCAGAGGCGGCGCACGGGGGCAAAGCTGTCAGAGCGTATCAATCCGCGCGCGATGAGTGAAAACAGCGCGCTGCCGGGCGTCTCACCCGCGGGCGGGGGAGGCAGCGCGCGCGCGAAGCTCGCTCCGCGCCGCCGCAGAAAGCGCAATATTTCGCGCTCGTATTCCGAAATATCCGATACGGGTTCAAGCTCAGACTCGTTGTCGCTTTCCGCGTCGTTTTCCGCGGCGTCGTCCGCCGCGAAAAAGCTCACACTGCCGTCGTCGTATCGCCAAAAGAACTCCCCGCCCGCAAGCGCCGCGTCAAGCAGCTCTGGGCGATAGCCGCGCACGCGCGCGGGCAGCAGCAGCCGTTCCCACATTTCAGCGGGGAAGGGCGAGTCGCGCAGCTGACCAAGCGCGTAAAGCAGCTGCTCGGCGGGCGGGGCGGGGAGCGTTCTGCGGCGCAGCAGCAGCGCGGCGTAACGCTCGGGCGGGCGCGTCACGGCGGCGCGGCGTCTGTCGCGTACTGTTTCGCGCCGCGCGCGTTCATACAGCTCCGCGTGATAATAAACCCCGCCGGAGCTTATCGCTTCACCGCTTTTTTCAAGCGAGCTTAATAGCCCGGCGGCGAGCCGCGGCTCCCAAAAATATCGCTCGGATGCGGTATCGCCGTCCATGCCGCCGCGATAGCGCAGGGCGCGCCGCAGGATATGTAAGCGCGCCGCCGTATCGTCGGAGACTAGCGCTGATTCGTATTCCGCCGCATGCTCTGCCGCTATCCACAGTCCCGGCTCGATATACATCGCGCGCCCGGCGCGGGCAAGCGAATCAAACCATTCGGGCGGCGCGTCAATGTCGCCCGCCGCGCAGTCGCCCTCTATCATCAGGCGCGTGTGCAAAGCCTCGGCGCTCTCCGGCGGCGACGGGCGCTGCGACGCCTGCTCAAGACGCGCGTCGGACGGCGGCAGGGGAGAGGCGTCAGAGACCTCTGCGGCGTCGCGCACCGCGTCGTGTATTCCGGCGGGGGTGGGGGAATAGTCATACATAAATCCGGCTTCGGCGGCGCGGCGCAGCGGCAGTGAGAAGGGTGAGGGATAGTCTGTATACACCTCGCGGACGTGAATTTCGCCGCTTTGTATCGCGCGCAAAATTTTCATCGCGCCGACGACGTCCCAATAATCCTCAAAGCATTCGCGCGTTGTTTCGCGGATTAGGGGGTGGCGCTCGTTTCTGACAATGGCGGTGAGCGTTTCGGCGGCGCGCAGACGCTGAACCCACAGCGGCGTGCGTCCCTTTGTTTTCACGCCCATCATCAATGCCCGCGCCGCGTTATATCGAAACGCCATTGAAAACAGCGGCGTTTCCGGCAGAACGGTGCGCAAATACGCCTCCGCGGAATCGATATCAATCGCGCGAAGCACGTCCTCCGGCAGACTGCCGTCAGAGAAGGGGAACAGCAAAAATCCGTCGTCGTCGTTAAATTCGCCGATGTCCATCCCCGTCATTTTCTCCGCCGCCGCGCGCGCAAGCAGCGCCAAGGGGGCGTTTACGCGTCCGCCGAAAACAGAGTGAAGCATCAGCTGACCGACGCCTGTTTCATCCGTGAAATGCTCGGCGATTATGGTGCGGTCGTCCGGTATAAGCCCCGTTGACTCTATCTGGTTTTTGATATGCTCCGCCGCGCGCCGCGCGGAATCGTCGTCCGCGCCGAGCTTTTTGATATCGCCCTCTAAATCGGCGGAGAGCGATAAAGAGCGCAGCAGCTCGCCGAAGCGCAGCCCCGTTTCAAGCTCGCGTCCGACAGCCTCGCCTTTCCAAAACGGCGTCATTGCGCCCGTGGGGCTGGTGGGAGAGACGATTATAGTGTCGCGAGTGATAGAGGTTATCTTCCACGCGAACGCGCCCAGCATAAATTTATCCCCGACGCGCCGCTCGAATGTAAATTCCTCGTCCGCCTCGCCGAGCTTTACCCCGGCGTCGTTTTTTACCGTAAAAAGCCCCTTGTCCGGGATAGTTCCGCCGGAGGACAGCGCCAGCAGACGCGTATAGGAATCACCGGAGACTGTTCCTGACAGTCTGTCGTATATGACGCGCGGACGCACGGGTATATCGCGCGAATGCTCGTGGTCGCCCGCCAGCATTTTAAGGGTGTCCTCAATATCCTCACGCGTGATATTGCGAAACGGATATGCCCGGCGAACAAGCGCCAGCGCGTCAGAAACAGTGTATTCCCCGACAGCAGTCATAGCGGCAAGGTGCTGCGCGAGAATGTCAAGGCACAGCTCCGGCGGACGCGCGCGCTCAATTAAACCCTCTGTAGCAACGCTTGCCGTCAGGGCGCAATAAAGCGCCTCTGAGCCTTCGCGCGGCAGGATTTTCATCACGGAAACGCCGCCCGGGGTGTGTCCCGCCCTGCCGAGCCGCTGCATGGCAGAGGCGATGCCGCGCGGACAGCCGATTTGAAGCACGACGTCGATAGCACCGACGTCGATACCAAGTTCCATTGAGCTTGTTGCCGCCAGCAGACGAACCTCACCGCGCCGCAGACGCTCCTCGGTTTCGCGCCGCTGCTCCTTAGAGACGCTGCCGTGATGCACAAGCGCAAAGCCGTCGCCCTTTAGCTCGTTGACGTAATACGCAAGCTTTTCGGCGGCGCGTCGGTTTTCCGTAAAGGCAAGGGCGGTGCGGGCAGCGTTGCCGTTCTCGCCGTTTTCGCAAGCCTGGGCGACAACGCGGGCAAGCTCCGGCCAAATGGAGCCTTCTGGTAGCACACCGCTTTCGGGGAAGGGGGATACAACGCGGATTAGAAAGCGCTTATCCTGCTTCGGCGCGACGATTTCAACTCTGCGGGCAGGGTCAGAGCCGACACCCGGGGGCGAGAGATATTCGGCAGCTGTTTCAAGCGGCGCCACCGTGGCGGACAGACCGATGCGTTGCAGGCGGCGGGAGCAAAGCGCGTCAAGGCGCGCCGCCGACAGCATAAGGTGCGCGCCGCGCTTTGTATTGATGACGGCGTGAAGCTCGTCGATTATTAACGCGCGCGCCGAACGCAGCATTTTTTGCCCGGACGCGGACGTCAGCAGCAGATACAGTGATTCCGGTGTGGTTATTAAGATATGCGGCGGCTTTTTCAGCATGCTTCGCCGCTCTGACGCCGTGGTGTCACCCGTGCGCACCGCCGTTGTGATAAGTGATGCGCCCGCGCGCATGCCTTCCTCGCGCTCCACAGAGGCTATGCCGTATATCGGGCGGCGCAGATTTTCGCGGATGTCTTCCGCAAGTGATTTAAGCGGGGAGACATAGATCAAAAACAGCTCATCTGTCAGCTCGCCGCGTCGCGCGCGCTCCGATAACTCCGCGATAAAGACGAAAAAGGCGGCAAGCGTCTTGCCCGTGCCTGTCGGCGCGGAGGCAAGGACGTCACGTCCGGCTTCAATCGCGTCCCACGCCAGAGACTGAACGGAAGTGGGCGCGCCAAAGGCGCGCCCGAACCATTTGTAAGCCGCGGATTCGCGATCCATTTTATTTCGGCGTCGCTACGGGCGCCACAGGCTCCGCGCCCGCGGAGGAGGCTCGCTCAAGCTTGCGCGCTTTCTTGTAATTGTACATCCTCTCGTCCGCGATAGCTAAAAGCTCGCTGGGGGTAAGCGTGTTATCCGGCGTCACGGAAATCGCGCCATAGCTCATGCTATGAAAATATTGCGTTTCAGGCTCGTCGTTGCGCTTTAGCAGCCGCCCGCGCAGGGCGGCGAGACGCGCCTCCGCGCGTTCCTCATCCCAACCCTCGGCAAGCAGCATAAATTCGTCGCCGCCGAGACGGCAAATCATAACATCGGGCGAAAAGCCGCGCAAAACCGCCGTAACGGCGAGAATATACTTGTCGCCCTCGTTGTGACCGAATTTGTCGTTGACGTATTTCAGGTTGTCGATGTCCACGAAGCACAGCATAAAGCTGCGCTTTTCGGCGACCCACTCGTCCAGCAGACGCATACCGAAGTGGCGGTTGTATTGCCGTGTCAGCGTGTCGCGATACGCCTTGTTTTCCAGCTCGCGTATGTGCGCGCGCTCCGCGCTGACGTCGGTGAGGACGAACACGACAGAGGGCTTTTCCCTCCAGATAATCGGGCGCAAAATAGCGGTGAAAAATTGGGCGATACCGTTGTCCGAAAGCTCGATTTCAGAGGTGCGGCTCTCAGCGCCGCTGTCCGTTTCCGCAATTTCGCCGCTCATCCATCGCTTTAATCGCGGAAGAAAGCTGTCAGAGGCGAGAATCTGCGTCACGGGATAGTTGGAAAACAGCCATTCGCCGGTGTCGCGCTCCACAACGGCTATCCATTGCTCGCTGTCGCGCGTCACGGTTTCGAACAGGTCGTTCGACTGCTCCAAGGCGCGCGTTTTCTGGCGGGAAACCTCAATTTCCCGCGCCAGCGCGACATGACGTTGTTCAAGCTGCTTGGTCATCGTGTTAAACGCTGTGGCAAATTCGCCGAGATAATCGACGTGCTGGCGATAGTCGCCCTTTGCCACCTGCTGCGTCTGCCACGTAAGATGCTTTAGCGTTGCGTGCAGAGCCTTTAGGGGGGCTGCCATCTCATTTTCGTGCGACGGCAGGGGGCAGTTCAGCTCGCCCTTGGCAAGAAACTTCGCAAATGTGCGTGTTTCGGTAACGCACTCCGCGAGAAATTCCAAGCCTTGACCAAGCTCCTTGAATTCCTCGGGAAGCCGTTGCACATCCATATTTGCCCGCGCGGGGTCATATAAGACGTCGCGCAGGTATTCAAACAGATATTCCGCAGCGGATTCCATGAATGTTTTACCTCGTGGGTGGGATTTAACGTGCTTGCGCACGGGGTACGCGGGGATTTTACGTGCCGCGGCACGGGGTACGCACCTCACACCCCACGCGGCAAAGCCGCGCGGGGACCCCTTTCGGGTGCGACGGGGGATGGTGCGATGAGATAGTGCTTGCTATTAGCCGACTTTTTGGGCGGTGCCGTTGAAGCGGCAGACTCTGTCGCCGTTTGCCCAGCAGTCCACCTCGCGCACTTCGTATTTCGCGCCTGTGAATGCTTCCAGTATGCCGGCGATGAAGCCCTCGTCGTAAGTACAAACGGTTTCGTTTGTCACGGGCAGCCCGCTGCAGTCAAGATCTTGTCCGACGGTCAGCACGATGTTACCGGTGGACGAATCGAACTCTTCCATACGGAGTATGCCGATTTTCAGGTCCTTCAGCGTAGACTGAAGATTTTCAAGGAACTCGTCAAAGGTGCCGTCCAGCTTCAGGTTGTGCTTCGCGAATTCCGTCCCCGCAAGATAGCCGCTGTCGCGGAAATGCTTGTCGGCTGCCTCAACGCCGTATGCGGCGGTGAGAATATCAAGCATCGTATACTGCATCAGGCGGTATACAAGCACGGGCATTTCCTCACCGAGGTCGCCCCTGCCTTCTCGAATGTCGCCGAGGTTATCCCACGAAAATTTGTTGTGCGACGAAGGCGCGCTTTTTGCAAAAACATTAGCCATTGTAATATACTTCCTTTCATTGTTTGCGCCCGATTAGAGCGCGATAAATAATTTCAGATATTTAATTCAATCGTCTACCACAGTATAATACAACGTTCTTTCGAGAATGTCAACAAGGGTTAAGAAATAATTCGCGAAATATAATTGTAACGGGATTGTAACTTTACTTAATGCGTCCCCGGGTATTATAATGGAAGCGCGGATATTTTAACCGCGTTACTTAAAACGCCGAACGGAGGAGCGCGCCATGGAGGATTACACAAGAAAATTTACGCCTGTAACGGGTAGAGAGACGATTCACGCGGTTCTTTTAGAGGTCTGCTCGGCTCTTGAGGAAAAAGAATATAATCCCGTGAATCAAATCGTCGGATATCTGCTCAGTGAGGATCCGACGTATATCACGAATCACCGCAACGCCCGCGGGATGATTTGTCGGCTGGATCGCGACACGCTGCTTAACGAGATTGTTCGCAGCTATCTGGGGAAATAGCGCGGGGGCTAAGTGAGCCGCACAGGCTCAACGCCGACGCATTTGCCGGTTTTGGGGTCTATCTCAAAAATCGCGCCTTCCAGCTTGGCTGCCCCTCCGGCGTCCTCAATCCGCTCCGGCGGATCGCCGAGAAAGCGCGAGAGCGCAACAGAGGGCGTTATTCCGATTATGCCGCGCCGGGCGCCCGTCATGCCGAGGTCGGTGATGTATCCAAGACCCGCGGGGAACACCTCCGCGTCCGCCGTCTGTACGTGCGTATGCGTGCCCCACAGTGCCGACGCGCGCCCGTCAATATGAAAAGCCATAGAGAGCTTCTCGCTCGTCGCTTCCGCGTGGAAATCGACGAGCTTTATTTTGCAATCGCAGCCGCGGAGAATTTTATCAGCCTCAAAGAACGGATTTTCCGTGCCGAAGCTCATTTCGCAGCGCCCGATCAGGTTCATAACGCAGACATCTCCGAACGGACTGTCGAATATGCCCCAGCCGCGTCCCGGTGTTTGCGGGGCATAATTTGACGGGCGCAGGATATACGGGCAGTCGTCAAGAAAATTCCACAGCTCGCGGCGGTCCCATGTGTGGTTGCCGAGCGTCAAGACGTCCGCTCCGGCTTGAAGCAGCTCCTCGCAGTGGTGCGGAATCGTACCGGAAAGGGATTGAACGGTGTTTTCGGCGTTAACGACGCAAAAAGAAATGTTTTTCATCTTTTTGAAGCCGGGGAGGGTTTTAATGGCGAAGCCCAGTCCTGTCTCGCCGCAAACATCGCCCACGGCAAGGATGTTGACGTTCATATTACGTGAGAATTCTGACACGCAGCACGCCGTCTAAGGCTGTCACGCTGTCGCGCAGACCGTTCTCCACGCGAGAGACGTCCAGCAGTGTATATGCCATATCGCTGCCGCGCACAGCGGCATTTACCATATTTTCAATATTTATGCCGCGCCCTCCGACGGCGCCCGATATCCGCGCTATCATATCGGGGATGTTTTTGTGCATCACGCAGACGCGCGGCTCTGTGCCGGAGCGCGGTATCGCCACGCGCGGCATATTTACAGAGTTTATAATGTTCCCGTTTTCAAGGTAATCGATTATCTGCGCCGCCGCCATATACGCGCATTTTTCCTCGCTTTCCGGTGTGGAGGCGCCAAGGTGCGGAATGGCTATGACATTGGGGACGCCCACCAGCTTGCTGTTCGGGAAGTCGGTGACATATTTCGATACCTTGCCGGAGGCAAGCGCCTTCAGCATATCGTCATCGTTGACTATCTCTCCGCGGGAAAGGTTGATGATACGCACGCCGTCCTTCATCTGGGATATGGCACTGCCGTTTATCAGATGGTGCGTCGGGGTTTTGCCCTCTGTTATATACGGGGTGTGTATCGTGATATAGTCAGAGGAACGGTAAATTTCGCCGTAGTCAGAGGCTTTTCGGACGTTTGTGCGCAGTCCCCACGCCACATCGACAGAGATATACGGATCATAGCCGTATACATTCATCCCGAGGCGCGCCGCGTCATTGGCTATCTTTGCGCCGACAGCGCCGAGTCCGATGACGCCGAGGGATTTGCCCAGCAGCTCCGGACCGACAAAGCGGTTTTTTCCGGCTTCCACAAGCGCCGGAATTTCGTCCCCGCTGCCCTCAAGCGTGCGCACCCAGTCGATACCGCCCAGAATATCACGAGAGGACAGCAGCAGTGAGCAAAGAACAAGCTCCTTCACAGCGTCCGCGTTCGCGCCGGGGGTGTTGAACACGACGATACCGGCTTCTGTGCAGCGTTCCTCGGGGATGTTGTTCGTACCCACGCCGGAGCGGGCGATACACAGCAGATTGTCGTTAAACACTAAATCGTGCAGCTTCGCGGAGCGAATCAGCAGCGCGTCGGGGGAGGGCTCGTCCGGGGAAACGCTGTATTTCGCGCGGTTAAACAGGTCTGTGCCGGCGGCGGCAATGCTGTTCATGGTTTTTATTTTATACATCAGAATTTACCTCTTTTTTTCAAAATCGCGCATAAAATCGGCGAGAGCCAGGACGCCGTCCTCCGGCATGGCGTTGTATACGGAGGCGCGCATCCCGCCGACGCTTCTGTGTCCCGCGAGATTCGCAAACCCCAGCTCGGAGGCTTCCTTGATAAAGCGGGAATCCAGCTCGCTGTCCGTCGTGCGGAAGGTGATGTTCATATCGCTGCGCGAGGATTTTTCAGCCGTGCCGATGAACATATGAGAGGCGTCAATGACGTCATAGAGAATTTTCGCCTTTGCCGCCTTGCGCCGCTCCATTCCGGCGACGCCGCCCTGCGTTTCAAGCCATTTCAGCGTTAAGCCGAGCATATAAATCGCATAGCATGGCGGGGTGTTATCCATAGAGTCCTTTTCGATGGCTGTTCTGTAGCTCATTATTCTGGGGGTGTACGGCAGCTCAAGTCCGGCTAATGACTTGCTGATAATCACGACAGCCATCCCGGCGGGCGCCATATTCTTTTGCACACCGGCGAAAATTAAGCCGTATTTGGAAACGTCAACAGGCTTAGAGAGAATATTTGAGGACATATCGCAGACAATAGGCACGCCGCTCGTCTCGGGGATATACTGCCACTCTGTACCATAGATGGTATTGTTTGCGCAGTAATAAAAATATTTCGCGCCGGGGGAGAGCTTTAAGGCGCCCTGCGGCGGAATGTATGAAAAATCGCGATCCTCGCTTGAGGCGGCGACGTTTATCCGTCCATACTTGCGCGCTTCTTTCATCGCGCCGGAGGCAAAGCTGCCTGTGACGGCATAGTCGGCCTCGCCATTATCGCCGATAAGATTGAGCGGCACGGCAGAGAATTGAAACGTCGCCCCGCCCTGCATAAATAAAATCTCGTGCGTATCGGGGACGCTCAGCGCCGCGCGCAGGGACGCCTTTACCTCCTCAAAAATTTCGAGATACATCCGGCTGCGGTGGCTCATCTCCATAACGGACATACCGGAGCCGCGATAATTCGTCATTTCCGCCGCCGCCGTTTCAAGAGCCGACAGCGGAAGGGTGGAGGGACCCGACGAGAAGTTGTAGATTCGCTTGTTGAAATTGCCGCTTGCCATAAGAGAACACCAGCCTGTTAATTAAAAATTTTTGCGATTGCTTGGAAGCGTATTCTACCACACGTTTGCGGCGCTGTCAACCGCGCGGGGTTTTTGACAAAATTCGTGAATATTTATTTTCAGCTTGAAATGTTTTCGTCCTCGGTATATAATTCAAACGACCCAATTTACAGTGGAGATTTTCGGAGGAGATTTTTCAATGATACGAGAGACAATGGATTTTATATCGCGGCTTGACCCGGAGGTCGGCGCGGCAATCGAAAAGGAGTACGCGCGCCAGAGACGCAATATCGAGCTGATAGCGTCGGAGAATTTTGTCTCCGGGGCGGTGCTTGCCGCGGCGGGGACAGTGCTGACCAATAAATACGCGGAGGGTTATCCCGGACACAGATATTACGGCGGCTGTGCTGAGGTGGACGTCGTGGAGCAGCTTGCGATAGAGCGCGCAAAGCGAATATTTGGCGCAAAATTTGTGAATGTTCAGCCCCATTCGGGCGTCTCGGCGAATTACGCGGCGTATATGTCGCTTGTTAAGCCGGGGGATACGGTGCTGGGTATGAACCTTGACCACGGCGGGCATCTTTCTCACGGCTCCCCCGCGAATTTTTCGGGGAAGTATTATAAAATAGTGTCCTATGGTGTGACGCCGGACACCAATCTTATCGATTATGACGAGGTGCGCCGCCTCGCGAAGGAGCATCGCCCGCAGATGATAATCGCGGGGGCGTCCGCCTATCCGCGCATTATCGACTTCAAGGTGTTCGGGGATATCGCGAAGGAGGTCGGCGCGTATTTAATGGTGGATATTGCCCACATCGCGGGGCTTGTCGCTGCGGGAGAGCATCCGTCGCCCTTGCCGTATGCCGATATTGTCACCAGCACGACGCATAAAACGATGCGCGGTCCGCGCGGCGGATTTTTGATGACGAACGACGAGGCGATAGCCAAACGCATAAATTCATCCGTTTTCCCCGGGGCGCAGGGAGGACCGCTGATGCATATCATCGCGGCGAAGGCTGTCGCCTTCGGCGAGGCGCTAAAGCCGGAATATAAGACGTATCAGCAGCAGATTCGCAAAAACGCGCGGGCGCTTGCCGAGGCGCTGCTTGCGCGCGGGATGCAGCTTGTGTCCGGCGGCACGGACAATCATTTGATGCTGGCGGATTTGCGCGGACTTGGCATCACGGGCAAGGATATGGAGGAGCTGCTTGACAGCGTGAATATCACCGCCAACAAAAATAAGATTCCAAACGATCCGCAAAACGCTTCGCTGACAAGCGGCATACGCTTAGGCACCGCCGCCGTTACAACGCGCGGCTTTGGCGAGGCTGATATGGACGACATCGCCGAGTGCATATTCTTAACGGCGACGGACGCCGCGGGCAAGGCGGAGCACATCCGCGAGCGCGTTCGCGACCTCGCGGACAGCCACCCGTTATATCAATAAGACTGCCGTGCAGTCTGTGAGCGGCTTGCCGCGAACCTCGCTCAAAAGAGCGTTCCACGTGCGTCAGCACGTTGTAATGGACTAAAGACGAAACGGGGCAAGAGGCGCGCGTGCCCGCGCGCCGGTATGCCCGGTATGCCCGGTATGCTATGAAGGAGGATAGATGGGTTATGCCATATCGTCCGCTTGCCGACGAGCTGCGCCCCGCATCCCTTGAGGACGTTGCGGGGCAGGAGCATATATTGGGAGAGGGCGGACTTCTGCGCCGGATAGTGGAGTCCGGCAGTGTCCCGAATATGATTTTTTACGGTCCGTCAGGCTCCGGGAAAACCACCGTTGCGAATATCATAGCCGCGTCCTCCGGGCGCGTCTTGAGAAAGCTGAACGCCACGACGGCGGGTATAGCCGAAATCCGGGGCGTTATCGCCGAGCTGGATACGTTTCTCGCGCCGAACGGCATACTGCTGTATCTTGACGAGATTCAATATTTCAATAAAAAACAACAGCAATCGCTGCTGGAATTCATAGAGAACGGGAAAATCACGCTGATTGCCTCCACAACGGAAAATCCGTATTTCTATGTCTATAACGCCGTGCTGTCACGCAGCACGGTGTTTGAATTCAAACCCCTCACGGCGGAGGACATTGAAAAAGCGGTGTGGCGCGCCGTTAGATACCTTGAAAAACGTGACGCGGTGACGGCAGAGCTGAAGCCCGAGACGGTGAAATACATCGCGACGTCGTGCGGAGGGGATGCCCGCAAGGCGATAAACTCGGTTGAGCTGCTGTTTTCCGCGTCGCGGCGCGAGAAGGGCAAAATTACAATCGGGGAGGACGACGCGCGCGCCGTGACGCAAAGAAGCGCCATGCGATATGACCGCGACGGCGACGAGCATTTCGACATTCTCTCCGCGCTGCACAAATCAATTCGCGGCTCTGATACGGACGCCGCGCTGCATTATCTGGCGCGGTTGCTGGAGGCGGGCGATATCATCGCCCCTTGCCGACGTATTTTATGCGCCGCCTGTGAGGACATCGGACTTGCCTATCCCTCGGCGATATCGATAGTTAAAGCGTGCGTGGACGCCGCCGTGCAGCTCGGTATGCCGGAGGCGCGGCTGCCTCTGGCGGACGCTGTTATACTGCTTTGCACGGCGCCAAAGTCAAACACGGGCGTTATGGCGATAGATAGGGCGCTGGCTGATGTGCGCGCCGGGAAGACAGGCGCAATCCCGCGCGAGCTGCAAAACGTCCACGCGGACGGAGCGGGCTTTGAGCGCGAGCAAGGCTATAAATACCCGCACGACTATCCGAACGCGTGGACAGCGCAGCAATATCTGCCCGACGCGATAAAGGACGCGAAATACTACGAATACGGGGATAACAAGACGGAGCAAGCCGCCAAAAAATATTGGGACGCGATAAAGGGGGAGACTTAGTCGGGAAGCAGCTGCGGCAAGATATCGCTCACGTGCGGGTAATAAAGAAATGCCCGCTCAATTCCAAGGCATTTTGCAAGCTCCAGCTTGCGGCGCATGCTCTCTGCGTCGTCGAACAAAACCATACGGCTGGACGAGTCTTCACGGCTGGACGTCTTTTCGGCGCGAAAAAAATAGTTTACGCAGAGAGCGTCAGAGAAAAACACGCGCGAGGCACGCTCGCGCAGCTCGCTAAAGCGGCTTCTATCAAGCTCCACACCCGCGCCGTCGGGGCAGGGCAGGGGAAAATCCATATGTATCCTGTCACATTCCAGCGCCAGCCGCGAGATGCCGAAGCGTTCGGCGGCGTCGGATAAATGGCGCGAAAGGCTCCCCGCGGACAGCGCAGTTTGAATCAGCACCTGCGCCCCCGGAACGCTTTTGCCGAGCGCTTCACGCACAAAAACGGGGCGCGGGGATATATCGGACACAAGTCCGGAGGCAAGCGCGGCTTGCAGCGGCAGGGCGCGGCGACGCGCGTCAAGCTCGCCCGTATCCAGCACAACGCCGTCAAATTCGCGGACAGCCACAGTGACGCCTATTTCCTCCAGCAGGGCGGACACAGGACCGCCGCCTGTGTATCCCGAGGCGTTGATGACCATTATCCCGCCGCGGGCATTAGCGCCGCGCCGCGCGCAATACAGGCGCGAGCCGCGGATGCGGTACATAATCCGCGCGGCTTCAAAGCGCGGGTCAAGCGCCGGAAGGACACCGCCCGGCACGGCGATACAGAGCTTCATCGGCAAGCCTCTCCTTTTAGCTTCAGAGCATTCGGGGGTTGTACTACATTATGAAACGGGGGCGATATTTATGAGCTTTTTGCCGATTCCCAAATACAAATTCCGCGCGATAGAGAGCATATCGGCAGAGCTTCTTGTAAAAAACAACATTCGGCTGTTGATGCTTGATTTGGACAACACGATAGCCCCCTACGGAACAGACCACCCGACGAAGGACACGCAGCGCTGGGTAAGCGCTATTCGCGAAGCGGGCATTTTGCTGTGCATCGTATCAAACAGCCGCCGCGCCCGGCGCGTCGAGGCGTTCGCGGAGGCGCTGGGCGTGCCGTATGTTCTCCGCGCGAAAAAGCCGTCGCCACGAAAGCCGCGTGAGCTTTTGCGCCAAATGAATGTTGCCGCCGAGGCTGCCGCCTTGGCGGGGGATCAGATTTATACGGATGTTCTCTCCGCGCGGCTGGCGGGGATTACACCGATTCTCGTCAAACCGATTAAGCTCTCAAATCCGCTGCTAGCGCTGAGATACGCGCTTGAAGCGCCGTTTAGAATATGGAGGAGATACGCATGAACAATATTTCAATGAGCAACATTTCAAGGCTGCGGGACGCCGTCAAAATCGCCGGACTTGACGCGCTGATGATAACCTCACCCGCAAACCGCTTCTACGCGGCGGGATTTCCGTCGTCCGCCGGGGTGATGATAATCAGCGCGGAAAAGGCGTGGTTTTTCACCGACTCGCGATATATCGAGGCGGCGCGGCAAGCCATAACGGACGCGCAGGTGACGCTGTGCGACAGGGAGAACACGTATGAAAAGCTCATAAACGCCGTATGCGCCGAAAACGGGCTGAAAAGCCTCGGGTTTGAGGAGGAGGCGGTGACGTACGCCGAGTATCAAAAACGCAGCGAAAAGCTCTACGCGGAGCTTACTCCGGCGCAAAAAATACTTCAAGACGCGCGCAGCGTAAAAACACGCGCGGAGCTTGAAAAAATGAAAGCGGCGCAGCGCATCGCGGAAAAATCCTTTAACGACATTCTGCCGCTGATAACACCCGATATTACAGAGCGGGCGCTGGCGAGCGAGCTGCTCATCGCGTTTCTGCGAAACGGCGCGGACGATAAATCCTTTGACCCGATTGTTGTCTCGGGCGAGCGCTCCAGCCTGCCGCACGGCGTGCCGGAGGACAGGGCGCTGCGGCGCGGCTTTTTGACGATTGATTTCGGGGTTACTAAGGACGGCTGGTGCTCTGATACAACGCGCACAGTGTGCATCGGGCGCGCGACGGAGGAAATGCGGCGCGTATACGACACGGTGGCGGAGGCGCAGCGCGCGGGGATAGCCGCGGCGCGCGCGGGGGTGCTTGGCAGAGACGTTCACGCCGCCGCCGCAAAGGTGATTTCGGACGCGGGCTATGGAGAATATTTCGGACACGGCTTCGGGCACGGGCTGGGTATAGAGGTGCACGAGCTGCCGAACGCGTCGCCGTCATACGGCGGGGCGCTGCCCGCCGGAGCCGTTATATCCGCCGAGCCGGGGATTTATATACCGGGAAAATTCGGCGTGAGAATAGAGGATGTAATTTATATCACCGAACAGGGCAGCGAGAATATCACAACCCTGCCGAAAGAGCTTGTTGAGCTGTAATCAACTTGTTGAATTGAAATTCCGGCGCGCACAGCGGGCGGCTTGAAAATTGCCGCCCGCTGTGTGTCAAATTATTCCGTTGGGCAGCGCTGTTCAGCTCTCCAGCTGCTTGCCGAGAAACGCCGCCGCCGTCTGCGCGAGCTTTATTTCCGCGTCCCCGGGCAGCGAATCCCCTTCAGAGAAGAAAATCACGCAGCCCAGCACATCGCCGCCGGAGATAATCGGCGCGGCGGCGTCCGCCGAAAATTTATCGTAGCCGTCAACAAGCGGCGCTCCGCCCTCGCCGCCGGTGCGCTGATAAAATCGCCGCGCCTCCATAATCCGCTCTATCTCCGCACTTATGTGCTTTTCGTGCAGCTCGCGCTTTGATACGCCGCTGACGGCGATATATACGTCGCGGTCGGCGATCGCCGTGAATCGCTCGGAGGTTCGGCTCATAGCCTCGCACAGCAGAGAGGCGGTTTCCGACCACTCGCCGATGGGGGAGTATTTTTTGAAGATTACCTCGCCGTCCTTTTCCGTGAAAATCTCCAGCGGGTCGCCCTCGCGAATCCGCATTGTGCGGCGGATTTCCTTTGGTATCACTACGCGCCCGAGATCGTCAATCCGGCGCACTATTCCCGTTGCTTTCATTTGATAATGCTTCCTTTCAGGGCTTTATTTGCCTACGGTACACAGCATTATTATCCGCAGGAGCGCGCGGAGTATACAAGCGGGGCTCATTTGGCGCGATTTGGCAAGCGCGGTGCTGTGGGTGCGGCGGTTTCAGCTTTGCGGCGCAGTGAAATTATTCCCGCCGAAAAAATATTTGCGGAAAAATTGAATACCAATCTTGAATATTTCGATAGATAATGTATAATGGAGTTCAGCGGCACAGTATCCTAGTCAGATCCGCCGTCTAACAGGAGGGGCCTAAAAATCCCTTGAAGGGCATAGCTGTGAAACCCCTTGTGCTTGCTTTGAACGCCCAGTTTGGGGTGGGTGCTGGGGGAAAACGCGAGCGACGTTGCATTTGCGGCGCGCGGACGTTTGCGTACTCAGGGCGCTTTCCAATGGCATGGGAAATCCGACCCTGTTTGCGCGGAGACCCGTATCTGTGGGTTGCCGGGTGAAATTCCCGAGCCGCTTACGGACCGGGATTAAACCCGCAATGCGGTGAAGCGTTCTATCAAACGGGACGCCCGCTGTGTGCGGAGTAGCCTGCCTTGAGTGGAATCTGCGGATAGGGGAATTAACGCAAAGGCGAGTCTGGCCGGACGCGCCGCGCGATCGCCCCTTGAAATATTTTCTGCAAAAGAGGCTAAGAGACGGTTGGACTGTGTCGGAAAACGACTAGGCTGTCGGCGCGTTGCGCCGGGCGGGTAAGGGATTACAGTGCGGACTGAGTGGCAATCGGGCAACCGACGCGGCAACGCGCGGGACGGGGCTTTAATGGGAAACCGCCTGACCGGCAACGGGAGGCAGCCACGGGAGAAATTCGGCCCGACCTAAGCCGTAAGATTTACTTTGTCCGCCGCCGCAAAAGCACATTGCTACACATTGCTACGCGAAAGCATATGGCTAAAGGATGACAAATGAAGGGCAGCAAAGGCTGGATTATCAAAATAACGTGTACGAGCGTCGCCGCATCGATGGTGTTTACGCTTGTCTCGTCAAGGGTTCTCGGAAACGCCGGATATATAGCGGCGATATCCGCGCTTGTAATTTTCATCGCGCTTGGTATAATATTCGATATTATCGGGGTGGCGGCGACGTCCGCGTCGGAGGCGCCGTTCCACTCGATGGCGGCGCACAGAGAGCGCGGCGCGGCAGAGGCGATACGACTCATCAAAAACGCCGGAAAGGTTTCCTCAGTCTGCAACGATGTTGTCGGCGATATTGCGGGGATAATCAGCGGCACGACGGCGGCGCTTGTGGCGGCGCGGTTATCAGCCGGATTTTCGGTGAGTGAAATTGTGGCGCAGCTCCTGATTTCAGCTGCTGTCACGGCGGCGACGATTGGCGGAAAGGCGGCGGGGAAGTTGCTTGCCATTTCGCGCACAAACGCTATTCTGCTTAGAATCGGAAAGATAATAAGCATATTTTCAAGAAACAACAGCGCTTCGGGCTAATTCGTTTTGCGGGGTGAAAGGTTGAGCATATTAGATAAAATCAATTCCCCGCGTGAGCTTGCGGATTTATCACTGCCGGAGGCGCACGCTCTGTGCGGCGAGCTGCGCGAATTTTTGCTGAAAAGCGTCTCAGAGACGGGCGGGCATTTGGCGTCAAATCTCGGCATCGCGGAGCTTACCGTCGCGCTGCACCGCGAGTTTGATTTATCGCGCGATAAGCTCGTTTTCGACGTGGGACATCAATGCTATGTGCATAAAATACTAACGGGCAGGAGAGAGCGCTTTTGCTCCCTGCGAAAGCTCGGCGGGCTTTCGGGCTTCCCGAAGCCCACGGAAAGCGAATATGACGCGTTTATCGCGGGGCATGCTTCCAATTCCGTTTCCGTGGCGCTGGGACTTGCCCGCGCGCGCACGATGCGCGGAGAGAGCCACAGCGTGCTGGCGCTTATCGGAGACGGTGCGCTGACGGGCGGGCTTGCTTATGAGGCGCTGTGCGACGCGGGATGCGCGGGAGAGCCGATGATTGTCGTACTCAATGACAACGGGATGTCCATAACGAAAAACGTGGGCGGTATGGCGCGGTATCTTTCCCGACTCAGGTTAAAGCCGTCGTATCTGAACTTCAAAAGCGCATACAAACGAATATTAGAGCGCATACCCGGCGGGCGGGCGCTGTATCGAATCACCCACGCCATAAAAACCGCACTGAAGCACGCGATACTGCATTGCAGTATGTTTGAGGAAATGGGCTTTTCATATATCGGTCCCGTTGACGGACACGATATCGGTGAGCTATGCTTGGCGCTGCGCCGCGCGAAGGCGCAAAACGCGCCTGTATTAATTCATACAGTGACGCAAAAGGGGCGCGGCTATGCCCCGTCAGAGGCTACGCCGGACGTCTATCACGGCGTATCGGTGTTTGATATCGACACCGGCGTGTGCGGCACGGCGACAGAGACATTTTCCTCCGTTTTCGGAAAGACGCTGACAGAGCTGGCTGAGCGCGACGGTCGCGTTGTCGCCATCACGGCGGCGATGATGTCCGGCACGGGGCTTGCCGATTTCGCGGAGCGATTTCCGGAGCGGCTGTTTGACGTCGGCATTGCGGAGGGTCACGCCGCCGCTATGGCGGCGGGGCTGGCAGCCGGTGGCGCCCTGCCTGTGTTTGCTGTGTATTCCACGTTCCTGCAGCGCTCTTATGATATGCTTTTGCATGATATAGCCTTGTCCGGCGCGCGCGCCGTGTTCGCTGTGGACAGGGCGGGCATCGTACCCGGCGACGGCGAGACGCATCAGGGGATTTATGACGCGGCGTTTCTTGCCACCGTGCCGGGGATGAAGATATATGCCCCGTCAAGCCTCGCCGAGCTGCGGGCTATGCTGACGCGGGCGATACAGTGCGACACGGGACCCGTAGCTGTGCGCTATCCCAAGGGCGCGGAGGGCGCGTATAAGGGCGGCGGAGAAACGGCGGACAGGGCGGCGCTGTGTCTGCGCGAGGGCGCGGACGTGACGATTGTCACATACGGGATAATGATAAATGTAGCGCTGCGCGCGGCGGAGATGCTCTCTGACCGCGGCGTTTCCGCGGAGATAATCAAATTGGGCGTGCTTGCCCCGCTGGATACGGACGATATAGAGCGCTCCGCCGCTAAAACGGGCGCGATTGTCATTTTGGAGGACTCAGCGGAGGCGGGCGCCGTGGGAGAGCGCGTTTTGGCGAGGATGGCGCGGCGCGGCAGCGTTCCGGGGTACGCCGAAATTTTATCTGTCGGGGAAGCAAGTCTGCCCGGCGGTGGCGTAAACGAGCTGCGGCGGCTGCGCGGGATTGACGCCGAGGGCGTTTGCCGCGCCGTTCTGGAGGTATGCCGTGCAAAAGATGCGTCTTGACGCGCTCCTTGTGGAGCGGGGGTTGATTTCGGGGCGCGAGCTGGCGAAATCCATTGTTATGGCGGGGGATGTCTTTGTGGACGGACGCCGCTCGGACAAGCCCGGAGCGCAGATTTATGAAGACGCCGCGATAGAGGTTCGCGCGCCGGTGCGCCGCTTCGTTTCGCGCGGGGGATATACGCTGGAGCGCGCGCTTGATTTTTTCGGCGTTGACCCGACGGGGCGCGTCTGTCTTGATTGCGGGGCGTCCTCCGGCGGCTTTACGGACTGTCTTTTGCAACGCGGGGCGGAGCTTGTTTACGCCGTGGACGTCGGATACGGGCAGCTGGCGTGGAGTCTGCGGAGCGATGCTCGTGTTATCTGCCGCGAGCGCGTGAACGCGCGGAATCTTACGCCCGAAATGTTCCCGAGAGCGCCGGAGCTTGCCGTTATCGATGTGTCGTTCATATCGCTTGCGCTCATACTCCCGGCGGTGAAAAGCGTTCTCACACCAACCGGTGACGCGGTGTGCCTGATAAAGCCGCAGTTTGAGGCGGGGCGCGAGAAGGTGGGCAAGCGCGGTGTTGTGCGCGAGCCGGAAACCCACGCGGAGGTTCTGCGGACGTTTTTGAAGAACGCGAGCGGCGCGGGTTTTATGGCGGCGGGCATAACGCACTCACCGATACGCGGACCGGAGGGCAATATCGAATTTTTGGGATACCTGAAGCCGCCGAACACCGATTCTGATATTGACATTCCGGATATCGATATCGACGCGATAGTGCAGGAAGCCCACAGCACACTGACAGACGAAGCTGCGGCGAAGCTAGCCGCGATGAAAGGAGCCGCCCGATGAAAAGTATCGTGCTGTGCGCAAACGCCCGACGCGACGACGGCTTAGAGGTAACAAGGCGCGTTGCCGATATGGCGCAGGACGCGGGTGTCGAGGCGCATATTTTGACGCTGATGGACGCTGAGGGGCGTGAAATTCAAACCGAGCGCGCAAAGCTCGCCGAGTGGCTGAGGGAAGCGGAGTTGATGCTCGCCTTCGGCGGCGACGGGACTATGCTGCGCGCCGCCAAGCTGGTTGTCGGAACGGAAACACCGGTGCTGGGAATAAATATGGGTGGCAAGGGCTTTTTAGCGGAGCTTGAGCTGTCGCAGCTTGACGCCATACCGGAAATTCTGCGCGGGGACTTCAAGCGCGAGCGGCGTATGACGCTGGAGGCGGAGCTTACGCGAAACGGCACGACGATAGCGCGTGACATCGCGATAAACGACGCCGTGTTAAGCGGCGGGGGAAAGGTCGTGAAGCTCACGATTTTCGGTGACGGGCATCAAATATCAAGCTTCGCGGGTGACGGCGTGATTGTCTCGACGCCGACAGGCTCAACCGCGTATTCCATGGCGGCGGGCGGACCCATCGTAGAGCCGACGGCGCAAAACATCATCATCACGCCCATATGCGCGCATTATCTGGAGGCAAAGCCATATGTGCTTGTATCGGACAGGCGTGTTTCGGTGGAGGTCGGCTCCGGGAAAAAGAATTCGGCGTTTTTCACGGCGGACGGCAAGGACAGGCGAATCGTCAAAAGCGGAGACAGACTGAATATCAAAAAATCCAAGAAAACCGTATGCTTCGCGCGCCTTGCGGGACGAAGCTTTTACAAACGCGTAAGCGAAAAACTGGGGGAATCAAATTGAAAGCGTCACGACAGGAAGCAATTTTAAAAATTTTAGCGGCAAGGGACGTTGAAACGCAGCATCAGCTGATCGACGCCCTTAAAGACAGCGGCGTCTATGCGACGCAGGCGACGGTATCGCGCGATATTAAAGAGCTGCATCTGGTAAAGGAGCTCACACCGCGCGGAACATATCGATATGCGCCGGGGGTCAGCGCGGAGGATCTGAATCACTCCGTCAGGCTGAAAACGATATTTCGCGAAAGCGTGTCCTCCGTTGCGTCCGCGCAGAATATTGTGGTGCTGAAAACGCTGCCGGGGCTTGCCCCCGCCGCCTGCTCCGCGATTGACGGAATGAAAATAAAAAGCCTTGTCGGCACAATCGCGGGGGATGACACCGCGTTTTTGGCGATGATCGACACAGAGGCGGCTGTAAGCCTCAGCGAGGAAATTCAGGAGATGCTGAAATAACGCCTGTGAAGGGATCGGGTAAACGGCTATGCTTGAAACGCTGCAAATCGAAAACGTCGCGCTGATAGAACGCGCGGAAATTACATTCGGCGCGGGACTTAACGTGCTTACCGGGGAAACGGGCGCCGGAAAATCCATCATCGTGGACGCGCTGTCCGCCGCGGCGGGTGGGCGCGCCGCGCGTGAGCTTGTGCGCTCCGGGGAGTCGGCAGCCTCCGTAACGGCTGAGTTTTCCGGCGTAACCGGCGACGGGCGCGAGGGAAATGTGACAGGCTGGCTGGCAGCTAACGGCATCGAGCCGGAAGAAGGCGGCGGGCTGATCATATCCCGCAGACTGACCATCGATGGGAAAAACACCTGCCGCGTAAACGGAGCCATTGTCAGCGTGGCGCAGCTGCGCGAGTTGGGTATGCTGCTGATTGATATTCACGGGCAAAACGACGGACGCCGACTGCTTGACGAAAAAACGCATCTGGCGTCCCTTGACGCGTTCGGCGGTCATCACGACACGCTTGCGGAATATACGAAGGCATATTCCGCGCTCCGCGAGACACAGCGGGCGCTGCGCGCAATCATCGACGACGAATCGGAGCGCGAGCGACGCGCGGACACACTGCGCCGCCAGATAGAAGAGCTTGAAGCGGCGAAGATAACCCCGGGCGAAGCGGCAGAGCTTACAGAGCGCGCCGCGATACTCGGCAACGCCCTTAAAATATCGGAAGCCTTTGAGGGCGCCTACACCGCCCTGTACGGCAGGGAGGATACATACGGGGCAACGGCGCTTTTGCGCGACGCGGAGCGCAGCCTTGAGGGCGCCGCCGGGTATTCCAAGGCATTTGACGAGCTTGCCTCACGCGCGCGTGACGCGCGGTACGCGGCGGAGGATATTGCGGAGGAACTGCGCGACGCGCTGAATAAACTGGATTTTTATCCCGGAGAGCTTGACGAGGTAAATGAGCGCCTTGCGCTTATCGCGCGCGTGACGCGCAAATACGGCGGCGGAGAGCGCGAAGCCGCGGAATTTTTGGACGGGATAAAAAAAGAACTGGAGGATATCGAATTTTCCGACGAAAGACGCCTGAAGCTGGAAAGCGAGCGCGAGGTGAGATTAGCTGCGGCGCGCAATGCTGCCGAAAAGCTGACAAAGGCGCGGCGGCGGGCGGCGGATAAAATTCGCATCCGTATGGCAGAGGAGCTTTCGCAGTTGGCTATGCCCGGCGTTAGCTTTGAGGTGGAGCTTGTCCGGGGCGGGGAGGAAAACGAGCTGACCGCGTCGGGCGCGGAGGACGCGCGCTTTTTGATGTCCGCGAACGCGGGAGAAGCACCGGGACGGATAAGCCGCATTGCCTCCGGGGGCGAGCTGTCGCGCATTATGCTGTCGCTGAAAAACGTGCTGTCGGAGAGCGACGGCGTCGATGTGTCGGTGTTTGACGAGATAGACGCCGGCGTATCGGGCGTGGCGGCGCAGCGCGTGGGAGAGAAGCTGCACGAGCTGGCGCGGATACGTCAGGTGCTGTGCGTCACGCATTTGCCGCAGATAGCGGCGATGGCGGACACGCATTTTGAGATCACAAAATCAGAGCGCAACGGACGCACCGCAACGCATATAGAGCCGCTTGAAGAAGAGGGCAGAGCGCTTGAAATATCACGTCTGACAGGCGGGGACAACATCACGGAGAACACAAAAAAAGCGGCGCGCGAACAGCTTGCCGCCGCGCAGGCGTTCAAAAAGAAACACAGCGCGGCGCGCCGCGCCTAAGCGGTGAGCGCGCCGTTTTTCAGCTTAAAAACAAGATACCGGGCATCATCAATTGTTTCCGGTGTACCGAAGCAAAACACGGGCATCATCGGAAACGGCGCGTCCTCTGAAACGGGCGCCGCCAGGAACACTATGCCGTTCTCACGCCGCGAAAGCGCGCCCTTTACGGCGTCCGTAATTGCCGCCGCGCCACCATCGGAAAAGAGCCTTTCGGGATTTGGCTCCGGCGTCCATTTTTCTGTCAATCGCGCAGCGTTTTGAACCGGGCGTGTTTTGTTTTGCGCGGAGGATTTTGTCGTCGGCGGCACAGGTGGTGTTGGCTTAGACGGCGAGGGCGTAATCGGCGGTGGTGAAGCAGGCGCGGGTGGCGCTTTAGAGTATATTTCTCCGGGAAGAATCAGCTCAAAGGCTGACGGCTCGATAAAACCCAGCTCGCGCACGACGTTTTTTGAAAGCTTCTTTTTCAGCTCAAACCGCCCGCCGTCGGCGTCGGACGGCGCGGGGACGCCGAGGGACACATATTCCCCGGCGCAGACGGCGGCAAGCCGATAAATATTTTCGCTGTCCGGCGCGTATCCCGAATAATTAAGCTCTGTAATAGCTCCATTTTGCGCGAGAGACAGCTCGCCGAGGGTGTTCCCGGCGCGCGTTACGGTGAATGTTGATTGCATAGCGTCCTCCAAAAGGAAAAATTCCACGCATCAGCTTATGCGTGGAATTTTTGACGTATGAATCAACTAGTAATTTCGTGTTTTCCGCGAACCAGCAGAGTAACAAGGTCGGAATCAGCCCGCAGGCTGTCGCCGTCCGCCGCCGTCACATACATATGATTTATGGCTGCGGCAGAATCGGAGGATAAGCTCTCACCCGTTGTCGAGTCCGATAAACTC
>JAIRRO010000070.1 GCA_031255955.1 Oscillospiraceae bacterium | reverse complement strand
CGCCGGGCGCGTTGACACACCGCGCTTTATGTGGTATGCTGTGCGCAACGCCACATTAAAAGGGAATGAAAATTAATGCTTAATACCGAAAAAACAATGGAAAAAATCGTCGCGCTGTGCAAGGGGCGCGGCTTCGTTTACTCCGGCAGCGAGATTTACGGAGGACTTGCAAACTCGTGGGACTACGGTCCGCTCGGCGTGGAGCTGAAAAACAACGTCAAGCGGGCGTGGATGAAAAAATTTGTGCAGGAAAGCCCGTATAACGTCGGGCTGGATTCCGCGATTCTTATGAACCCGCGCGTTTGGGAGGCGTCGGGACACGTCACGACGTTCAACGATCCGTTAATCGATTGCAAATCCTGCAAAACGCGCCACCGCGCGGACAAGCTGGCGGAGGAATGGAACACGGAAAACGGCGTTATGGACGTCGCTGTTGAAGCGATGACGCCGGAGCAGCTCGTGGAATACCTGCGCGAAAAAAAGGTTCCGTGCCCGGACTGCGGGAAATCGGATTTTACCGATGTGCGGAAATTTAACCTGATGTTCAAGACATTTCAAGGCGTCACGGAGGATACCGCCGCGCAGATATATATGCGCCCCGAAACGGCGCAGGGGATTTTCGTAAACTTTAAAAACATTCAACGCACAACGCGCCGCAAAATTCCGTTCGGGGCGGCGCAGGTGGGAAAGAGCTTCCGCAACGAGATTACGCCCGGAAACTTCATTTTCCGCACGCGCGAATTTGAGCAGATGGAGCTTGAATTTTTCTGCAAGCCGGGGACGGATTTGCAATGGTTCGATTATTGGCGGGCATTCTGCCGCGATTGGCTGTACGGGCTGGGACTCGGCGCCGACAATCTGCGTCTGCGCGACCACGCGAAGGAGGAGCTGTCGCATTATTCAAACGCGACGACGGATATTGAGTATCGCTTCCCGTTCGGCTGGGGAGAGCTGTGGGGCATTGCCGACCGCACAGATTTTGACCTTATAGCGCACCAGACACATTCCGGCGAAAGCATGGAGTATTTTGACGCGGAGGCAAACGAAAAATATGTTCCGTATGTTATAGAGCCGTCCCTCGGGGCAGACCGCGTGACGCTGGCTTTTCTCATTGACGCCTATGACGAGGAGCTTATTGACGCGGAGAAAAACGACACGCGTGTTGTCCTGCGGCTGCATCCGGCGCTTGCGCCGTACAAATGCGCCGTGCTGCCCCTGTCCAAAAAGCTCTCAGAACCGGCGGAGGCGCTGTATCACAGCCTGCAAAAGGGCTTTATGACAGACTTTGACGATTCGGGTTCTATCGGCAAGCGCTATAGGAGGCAGGATGAAATTGGCACGCCGTTTTGCGTGACATACGATTTTGAATCCGAAAACGATAACTGCGTCACGGTGCGCGAACGCGACAGCATGGAGCAGACGCGTGTGCCGATTGATACGCTCGGCGGATATATCGCAGAGCGCACGGCGTTTTGAAAGGACAGTTGATTATGGACGACAAAGAGCTTAAATTATTCGCGGGGGAAATTCGCATTGCGACGCTGGAATGTCTTGCGGCGTTCGGCTCCGGTCACGTCGGCGGGGCGATGAGCATTGTTGAGGCGCTGGCGGCGCTTTACGGCTCAGAGCTTCGGCACAATCCGAAAGAGCCGGATATGCCGGAGCGCGACAGACTTGTGCTGAGCAAGGGACACGCGGGACCCGCGCTGTATGCCGCGCTGAGTCTGCGCGGATTTTTCCCGCGGGAATGGCTGTCAACGCTTAATGAGGGCGGCACAAGGCTCCCCAGCCACGTGGACAGGACAAAAACCCCCGGCGTCGATATGACGTGCGGCTCGCTTGGGCAGGGGATGTCGGCTGCCGTGGGTATGGCGCTGGGCGCGCGCCTTAACGGCTGGGATTCGTTCACTTATTTAATTCTCGGCGATGGTGAGTGCGACGAGGGGCAGGTTTGGGAGGGCGCCATGTTTGCGGCGCACAACAGGCTCTCGCGCCTTATTGCGCTTGTAGACCGCAATAAGAGGCAGCTTGACGGCACAACGGATGAGGTGCTTGGACTGGGCAGCCTTGCGGATAAATTCGCGTCCTTCGGCTGGCGGGCGGTGGACGTCCCCGGCAACGATGCTGTTGCCGTCCGGGCGGCTGTGCGCGAGGCGCGTCGCTTTGCCGGGGAGGGGGACGAAAAGGACGCCCGACCGGTGGCGATAATTCTTGACACCATAAAGGGCTATGGCTGCACCTTTGCAGAGGGCGTCGCGGGGAACCACAGCATGACCTGCTCACGCGCGGATACGGACGCCGCCATCGCGGTGATCCGCCGCGAATTAGCCGCCCTGTAAGGCGCGGAGCTTAAAAAAGGGGAGAGACTCCATTATGATAAAAACGCTGAACACATTTGAAAAAGCGCCGGTTTTGATGCGGGACGCATACGTCGGCGCTATGCTGAAGGCGGCAGAGGCAAATGAGGGCGTCGTCGCGCTGGACGCCGATTTATCCTCCGCGTTCGGAATGTCGCCGTTTTTCAAGGCATATCCGGAAAGGGCGATACAGTGCGGCATTGCAGAGGCAAATATGGTTGGGATAGCGGCGGGGCTGTCCGCCGTGGGAAAAATTCCGTTTGCGCACAGCTTTGGCTGCTTTACGTCGCGGCGAGCTTGCGATCAAATTATGATATCCTGCGCCTACGCAAAGCTGAACGTGCGTTTAATCGGCTCTGACCCCGGCGTCACGGCGGCGCACAACGGCGGGACACATATGCCGTTTGAGGATATGGGTGTGCTGCGCTCTGTGCCGGGCATCACGTTGATGGACGTCACAGACCCCGTAATGCTGACGCAGCTTGTCGCGCAGCTCGCCGGGGATGAGCTGTACGGCGTGTATTATCTGCGTTTTCCGCGCAAAAGCGTCACGGGCGTATATCAGGAGGGCTCAACCTTTGAAATCGGCAAGGGCATAACGCTGCGGGACGGGCGCGATGTGACGATTATCGCCTCCGGAATTATGGTTCCCGAGGCGCTTATCGCGGCGGCGGAGCTGGAGAAAGAAGGCACGGCGGCGCGCGTTGTCGATATGTTTACGTGGAAGCCGATAGACGCCGGGCTGATAGCGGACTGCGCCCGCGAAACGGGGGCAATTGTCACGGCTGAAAATCACAACATCACGGGCGGGCTGTTTGCCGCCGTGGCGGAGGTGACGGCGCGCGCGCTGCCCGTACCCATCGAGCCTGTCGGGATAGAGGACAGCTTCGGGCAGGTTGGAAGCGAGGATTATTTGAAGCGGGCATATTCGCTGACCGCTGAAAAAATTGCCGCAGCCGCGCGGACGGCAATCGCGAAGAAGGCAAAGCAGTGAACGACACAATTGCCGCCATTGCGACAGCGGAGGGCGTTGCCGCCATCGGTATAGTGCGAATAAGCGGACCCGCCGCCATTGCGGCGGCGGAGCGTGTGTTCCGCGCGCGCGGCGGCAGAGCGCTGCGGGAGGCGCGCCCGGGCGCGCGCATACAGGGCTGGGCGCTAGGCTCTGACGGCGAGGCGATTGATGAATGCATCTGCTTTATCTCACGCGCGCCAAGGAGCTATACGGGTGAGGATACAGCGGAGCTGCAATGTCACGGCTCACCCTCCGCGCTGGCAGAGGTGCTTGCCGCCGTGTTGAAAAGCGGCGCGCGAATGGCAAAGCCCGGCGAATTTACAAAGCGCGCTTTCCTCAGCGGGCGCATAGATTTAACTCAGGCGGAGGCTGTAATTGATATTATAGAAGCCGAGACGTCGGCGGCGGCGAAGCACGCCGCGGCGCAGCTCGGCGGGGCAATAGGACGAATTGCAAACGCGGGATACGGCGAGCTGCTTGATATTGCGGCGCATTTTCACGCCGCCGTCGATTATCCGGAGGAGGATATTGACGAGCTGCAAATGGGGGAGTGCGCTGAAAAGCTGAAAAAGCTGGAGGCGGAGCTGCTGCGTCTCCGCGCGACGTATGAGCGCGGGCGCGTATTAAAAAACGGCGCGCGCGCGGCGATTATCGGACGCCCGAACGTCGGCAAATCCTCTCTGCTTAACGCGCTGCTGGGCTATGACCGCGCGATTGTGACAGCCGCGCCGGGTACCACGCGCGACACAGTGGAGGAAAAAGCGGTTTTGGGCGGCGCGCTTGTGCGCCTGACGGACACCGCGGGACTGCGCCAAGCCGAAAGCGACGCGGAGCGCGAGGGGATATCGCGCGCCGTCGCGGCGGCGGACGCCGCACAGCTGGTGATTGCGGTGTTTGACGGCTCGCAGCCGTTTACGGAGGACGACGCGAAAACCGTCACCGAGGCTGCAAAAGCCGACCGCGCCATCGCCGTCGTGAATAAGGCTGATCTGCCGCAAAAATTTGATTTATCCCGTCTTGCGGGGATGCACAGCGTCACTGCCGTTTCCGCCACGACGGGGATGGGCGTCGCGTCGCTTGCCGACGCGATTGCCGCGGCGCTGCCACCGGCGCCAAGCGCACCTGCGGGAGAGCTGATTACAAACGCGCGCCAAGCCGAAACAGCCGGACGCGCGGCAGAATTTGTGGGGCAAGCCTCCCTTGCCCTGCAAGCGGGCGTGACGCCGGACGCCGCGCTGGCGGATATAGAGGGCGCGCTGCACGCGCTGGGAGAGATGACGGGGCGCAATGTGCGCGAGGACACGACAGAGCGCATATTTGAACGCTTTTGCGTGGGTAAATAGAAAAACGGCGCATATAATACCCCGAACATATTTTTAAGGGAGTGTTATGTGCAATGTGCGGAATCGCCGGACAAATTCGACGTGACGAGGGCTTTATTGCCCCAAGAGCTGAGATATATAGCGAGATGCAAGCGGCGTTAAAGCGCCGCGGACCCGATCAGGACGGGATATATACGGACGCCTCCGCGGCGCTTATACATACGCGGCTGGCTGTAATCGATATCGAAAACGGGCGGCAGCCGATGCATTTTAACGCCCGCGGCGAGCGCTTTACGCTTGTTTATAACGGCGAGTTGTACAACACCGCGGAGCTGCGGCGCGAGCTGCGGTTGCTGGGACACGAGTTTGAAACACGCTCTGATACAGAGGTGTTAGGCAGGGCATATATCGAATGGGGGCGGGAGTGCGTCGGGCGGCTGAATGGCATTTTCGCCTTTGCCGTGTGGGAAGCCAACGCGCGGCGGCTGTTTTTGGCGCGTGACAGGGTGGGCGTAAAGCCCTTGTTTTATACCCTGCGCGAGGACTCTATAATATTCGCGTCGGAAATCCCGGCGCTTTTGGCGCACCCGGACGTTCCCGCGGAGCTTGACGCGGACGGCATAGCGGAGCTGATATTCCTCGGACCCGGCAGGACGCCCGGCAGCGGCGTATTGCGCGGGATACGCGAGCTTGAGCCGGGCAGCTCAGCGGAGTTTACGCGCCGCGACTTTATAACGCGCAAATATTGGTCGCTGGTTGACGGGGAATGCACGGACAGCTTCGCGGAGGCGGTTGAAAAAACGCGCTATCTTGTGCGCGACGCCATAAGGCGGCAGCTTGTTTCCGATGTGCCGATTTGCACGTTTTTGTCCGGCGGGCTGGATTCCGGCATCATATCCTCCGTTGCGCGGGATGCGCTGGCTGAGCGCGGGGAGAGACTTAAAACCTTTACCGTGGGCTATCGCGACAACAAAAAATTCTTCAAGGCGGGCAAATTTCAGCCGAACAGCGACGAGGATTACATAGCCCCGATGAATGAATATCTCGGCGCGGAGGGGCATACCGTGACGCTTGACACAGAGCAGCTTGTCCCCGCGCTGTACGAAGCCGCCGAGGCGCGCGGCTTACCCGGCATGGGGGATGTGGACTCATCCCTGCTGCTGTTTTGCAGAGAGGTGAAAAAGCACGTTACCGTGGCGCTTTCCGGGGAGTGCGCCGATGAAATTTTCGGCGGGTATCCGTGGTATCGCGACCGCGAAATCCGCGACCGCGACGGCTTCCCGTGGGCGCAGTCAACGGCAAAGCGTCAGGCTATGCTGCGCGGGGAGCATAAAATCGACGGCGCCGAATTTGTTGACGCGCGCTATCGCGACACGGTGAAACAGGCGTCCGTAGCCCCGGCAAACAGTGAGGAGCGACGCGTAAAAGAGATGGTGAACCTCAATTTCAAATGGTTTATGCAAACGCTGCTGGATCGCAAGGACAGAATGTCTATGTATTCGGGTCTGGAGGTGCGCGTGCCGTTCTGCGACCACCGCATAGCGGAATATCTTTACACGCTGCCGTGGGCATACAAGGACCACGGCGGATATGAAAAGGGACTATTGCGTGAGGCGGCGCGCGGACTGCTGCCGGAGGAGGTGCTGTGGCGCAAAACAAGCCCGTATCCCAAGACGCACAACCCGGCATATCTTGCCGCCGTCGCGTCGCGGCTCCGCGCTGTGCTGGAGGATGAGGCGTCGCCTGTTTTGGAAATAGTAAAAAAAGAAGCGCTTGAAGCGCTGATTACAGACGACGGGAGTCAACCGTGGTACGGGCAGCTTATGACCGCCCCGCAGACGATAGCATATTTTTTGCAAATGAATTATTGGCTGAAAAGATTTAACGTTAGAATAATATAATCGGGCAAAATATCACGCGTTTTTCAAGCGCTTGTGATTCTCCAGCAGCACGTCATAGCGCTCATACGCTGCTTTTACGGCGTCCTCCCACGAGACGAAAAGGTCGCGCGCCGCCCTGTCGCCGATTTCACGCGCGCGTCCGGAGGCTTGTATCACGGCGCCGACGGCTGCGGCTAAGCTGTCGGCGTTTTCATCGATGAGAATACCGTTGACGCCGTCCGATATACCCTCGGCGGCGCAGCTTCCGCGTATCAAAACGCTTGCAAGGGAACAGGCGGCAGCCTCGCGAATCACTATGCCGTTTGTGTCATAGCTGGACGGAAACAAGAAAAGCTCCGCGCGGGAATAGTACGCGCGCAGCAGCTCTCTGTCGTAAACGGGACCCGTGAAAACGCAATCGGAGTCAAGCCCAAGCTCTGCGGCGTATGCCATGATTTCTTCAAGCTCTGACCCGCCGCCGACAAAAATCATCCGAAAACGCGTATCGCGCGCCTTCAGACGGTCAAGCCCGTCAAGAATAATCCGCAGCCCCTTATACCACATCATCCTGCCGACAAACAAAAACACGGGGATGTTCTCCGTCAAGCCGTGCTTACGGGATACGGCGTCAATAGCCTCATCCGGGGCGCGCCCCAACGGAAGATCCGTGCCGTTTTCCATAACGCGGTAAGAGCCCTCATAACCCAAGCTGATCAGATTTTCACCCGCGCCGCGGCTGACCGTCCACACCTCGTCACACGCCTCCGCGTTCTCTGTAATCAGCTTCGCCGCCGCCGCGCGGGCAAGCGTAGAGCCGAAAATGTTGGCGATATCAATATCAAACTTCGTGTGATACGTCATTATGACGGGCGCACCCGTCAGGCGGCGCAGCACCCGCGCAAAAATGCCCGACGCAAAGGGACAGTGCGTGTGGATAATATCCGGCGCGTGAGCCGTAATTTCGCGCACGGCGGACACGCCGAACGGAACGCCCGTGCGGCAGTGCGCGATTTTCTTGATGTTGACGCTGGGATACCTGACGACGGGGAAGGGATGCTCATCAACAACGCCCGGGGTTTTGGGCGTGGCGACGATAACGCCGCCATACAGGCGCTGAATGATAGAGGCGTAATTGTAAACGGTGTTTGCCACACCGTCGATTATCGGGGGAAACGAATCGTTCAGCAGGCATACGCGCGTTGCTGCAGTGTTGTCCGGCATAGTCGTTCTCCGATGCGAATTTCAAAATTTTGTATCGCTCGATACAATAATAATATAACTCCAAAGCGCCGAATAATCAAATTAAATTTGTGTTAAAAATAGCTGAGCAAGGCAAAATCCGGCAAACGCCAAGGGCGTCCGCCGGATTTTCATAAGTCGTGTTGCTATTATTCCGCGGCTTCCGCATAGACGGATACGCGTTTTCTGTCGCGCCCGACAGGCTCAAAGCGAACCCTGCCGCTTGAAAGCGCAAACAGCGTATCGTCGCTGCCGCGTCCGACATTTATGCCGGGATGTATCTTTGTGCCGCGCTGCCGCACAAGAATGTTGCCGGCGAGCACAAGCTGCCCGTCCGCGCGCTTCGCCCCAAGGCGCTTTGATTTACTGTCGCGACCGTTCTTGGTCGAACCCATACCTTTTTTATGTGCCATATTAAATCACTCCTGTTCAGCTGCGTCGTTATACGGAAATTTTTTGGATTACAACCTTTGTATAAGGCTGTCTGTGTCCCTGCTTGCGGCGATAGTTTTTCTTGGGACGCATTTTGTAAACGATGATTTTCTTTGCTCTGCCGTTTTTCTCGACGCTTGCCGATACGGATGCGCCCGCAACGGTGGGGGCGCCGAAGGTTGCGGTTTCGCCGAGAACGGCAAGCACCTTGTCAAACGTCACCGTTTCGCCGGGCTCGGCGGGCAGCTTCTCTATATAAAGAACATCGCCCTCCGACACGCGGTACTGCTTACCGCCTGTTTCGATAATTGCTGTCAACGTGAATTCACCTCATAAAATATTGAGACTCGCTTTTGCGGGCGGACGGCGTAACCGACAAACGCATCGTAAAATACGGAAGCGTATCGGGAAACGCGCACGTCACTTAAACACCCGTTCAAGGCGGCTCGCGTATTCTATCACCCCGACGCCGCAAAGTCAATACCTTTCGCGAAAAATCCGAAAATATTTTCGCGGCGCGCGAAAAAGCTTGTAATACGAGTGGGTTATAGGCGCCGGGGAGACGGGCGGTGGAGCTGTAAACGCAAACCGCTTGAAATCCCGCTGAGGTTGTGGTATCATCGATGCAAAGGGGGAGGTGCCGGAAATGCGATATATTACGGGTGTACACGCGCTTAATTTACCGTGTGAGCTTATTACATGCGGTGACTGGCATTGCTCCGCGCTGCGTTGGCGGGATATTACGTTTCGCGATACAGAACAAAGCGTTTTCGGATTATACGGCATTGAATACGGGAAGCAAATTCCCGAGCATAACGAAAAATACGCTGTGGCTAATCACATACGCGCGCTGCTTGACCTTTTAGAAATCGGCAATTTTGCGGTGGCGCAGGGGATGAACGACGACTATATATGCAACGACACATACACGGATGAGGTGTTCCGTCAGGTGGCGCGGCTGCGCGGCTTGCGGCATTGGGAGGCAATCGACCGCTTCATGGGAAAAGAGTACCATATGAAGTGGCTGCGCTATAGGCAGCAGGAGGGGCTATGAACGACTGGAGAATCCGCCACGGAGAGGTAATAGCGGAGTTTATCGCTTTTTTGAACAATGACAATACGAATTACGTTCTCAAAGGCGGTACAGCGCTTGCTGCTTGCTATAACCTTGACCGCTTTTCAGAGGACATTGACCTCGACGGAACGGAACGGCAGCTCATTGAAATTGTCGAAGAGTTTTGCAGCGGGAAGGGGTATGATTACCGCGTTGCAAAGGACACAAACACGGTGCAGCGGTGTGTGGTTAACTATGGAAACGTCGGGAAACCGCTTAAAATTGAAGCGTCATACCGCCGCACACACATCGACGAGAGGGAAACAGCGCGGGTAAACGGCGTGCTGGTGTACAGCATTGAACAGCTGTGCGCGATGAAAATAAACGCATATATGAGCCGCGACAAGATGCGCGATTTGTACGATATCGCATTTATCTGCAATAACTTTATTGACAGCATCTCTCCGCAGACAACGGCGTTACTGCGCAATGCCCTTGAATACAAGGGGTTGGAGCAGTTTGACTATATGATTAATACGCAGTCAGACGAGTTAATCAATCCGGATAAGCTTGCGGAGGACTTTTTGAAAATGTTCGATAAGCTGGGGCTTCTGGTGGACGAGAACGAAAAGAAACATTTGGGGAATGGCAATTCATTGAAATCCCGCTGAGGTTGTGGTATCAGCTCTCCCCGCCGTTTTGTAAATCAAACATCTTGCGGTACAGCCCGTTTTTCGCCATAAGCTCTGCGTGGGTACCGAGCTCGGCGATTTCGCAGTCCTTGAACACGGCGATTTGGTCGGCGTTTACCACCGTGGAAAGCCGGTGAGCAATCGCGATAATCGTGTGCGTTCCGGTCAGCTCGTCGATGGAGTGCTGAATCATCCGCTCCGTTTCCGCGTCCACGCTGCTGGTAGCCTCGTCAAGAATCAGCACGGGCGCACGGGCAAGCACGGCTCTGGCTATCGCCACGCGCTGCTTCTGCCCGCCGGACAGCTTCACTCCGCGCTCTCCGGTGACGCTTTCATAACCGTCCGGCATAGCTGATATATCGTCGTGAATACCGGCGATTTTCGCGGCGGCGATGATTTCATCCTGACTTGCCTCCGGGCGGGCGTAGGCGATATTCTCCGCAAGCGTGGTGTTAAACAAAAATGTGTCCTGCGGTACAAAGGCAATATTTTTCCGCAGACTTTCCAGTGTCAGCGCGCGCAGGTCGTGCCCGTCAAGGCTGACGCTGCCTTCAACGGGGTCATAAAACCGCGCGGCAAGGTTCACCATAGTCGTTTTTCCCACGCCGGTGGGACCAACCAGCGCCGTGAAGCTGCCGGGCTTTACGGTAAGGTTGATGTTTTTAAGAATCGGTTTTGAGGGGTCATAGGAAAAGCTGACGCTGTTAAAGCGCAGCTCGCCCTCGCAGTTAATTAGTTCCTCCGCGCCCTCCTCTGTTTTGATATCGACGGGGGTGTCAAGGATTTCAATAACGCGCTCCGCGCTCGCTATCGCGCTTTGGGCGGATTCCATACGCGCGGCAAGCCCCGCTATCGGAGCGTAAAACAGGCTTATGTAAAAGATAAATCCGATAATCTCGCTCACGGATGTTTGATTTTTATACGCGAACCACCCGCCGGCGCCAAGAACGATGACAAGCCCGCAGGAGGTCAGCAGATTGACGCCGGGATTAAAAAACGCCCCGCGTGTCAACGCCCGCAGGAGGGTCACGGTGAAATTCTTAAAGGATATATGCACCTTTTCCGCCGCGCGCTTTTCCTGACCGAACGCGCGAACAACCTGAATTCCGGAAAAGTGGTCGTTTAGGCTGGTGTTCATTTCACCGACGTATTTTTGCCGGTCGCGGAACAGCGGTCTGATTTTAAGGGAATACACCCGCCCCAGAACAACAATCAACGGAATGGGAATACACGTCAGCGCGGCAAGGCGCGGGTTCATAGAGAACAGTATAATCGTCACACCGGCAAAGGTGATGATGTCTGAGATGGTTTCCGGAATCAAATGCGCGTACAGCAGCTCTAAATCGCCGCTGTCAGAGACGACGCGGCTCATCAAATCGCCCGTGTGAACCGATGCGAAATATTCCGTGGAAAAGCTCTGCATTCTGCCATACAGCTTCAGCCGAACCCGCTCGACGATATTCCACGCCGCGTGGTGCGCGGATATATTCGACGCCGCGCGGCAGACCTCACGTCCCAGAATCGTACAAAGCAGAAGAAAGGACAGCCGCGCCGCCGTGCCGAGGGTAGCCTCTGTGATTCCGATGCTGATGTTTTCAATCAACGTCATCTGTATGCGCGGGACAAGCAGATTCATCCCCGTCATCGATATGGTCAGCAGAACAGCCAAGGCAAGCAGACGCCGGTATCCGGACGCTTCCTTAGCCAGTCGTAAAAGGACATTCATTTATTTTTTCTCCGTTTCCTCAAAAAAATGTTGTTTGTTACCATTGCCATCAGCCATCCTTTTCATATTTTATAGTATTATACTCCGCACCTCGCAATTTTTCAAGACAGGCAGCTTTCCCGCCCGAGCGTAGCTCGTAATGCGAAACAAGGCGGCTTGCCGCCCGAGCGTAGCTCGTAATGCAAAATAAGCAAATCCTCGCCTTAAAATCCCGGCAAATTGCCGAAAAACAAATTGCTTTATGTCGCATTATGTAGTAAAATGCCGACACAGAGCAAAAATACAATCAAAGGACCGGTACATTACAATGCTCAAAACAAGAATCATTTCAGCCCTGTTATCACTCGCGCTCGCCGCGACGCTGCTTGCAGGCTGCGCACCCGCAGAGGACAACGATATTGGCGCGCCGCAACCATCCGCATCACCCGCCTCGACGCTTGAATACAAGCCGGAATATATCGCGCTGCCGGAGGGTATCCGAAAAATCGAAAGCATCTTCACCGGCGCGCAGATATATTTTCTCGCGCAGCGCGACGACGGCGCCGGGATATATGCGATGGAGTATGACGGAACAGAAATCGCGGAGCTTCCCGAATACGCCGCGCCGGAGGGCTGCGTCGCCGTTGCGATGTGTCTTTCCGATGACGGTTGCGGTTTCTGGATTGCGGAATATGTGGCGGCGGGCAGTGCGGACATGGAAAACAACGCGAACGCGGGTGAAGCAAACGAATATCTGCTGCGGCGCTTGGACTCAAACGGCGCGGAGCTTGCGAGCTATATTCAAGAACACGCGGAGAGGACATCGGACTCCGGAACAAGCGCCGCGCCGACGCGTAGCCTTGTGACTGACGGCTACGGGAGCGTGTATCTGTTCGACAGCGACTATGGCGTCAGCGTATTCGACGCGGACGGGAACAAAACGACGTTCCTCGATAAAAAAGGCGAAGCTGTCCTGCTCAGTCTGTTCCGCGAGACGGGCGGCGATGTGACGGCGCTCACACTGT
>JAIRRO010000077.1 GCA_031255955.1 Oscillospiraceae bacterium | reverse complement strand
CGAACGGTTAAAGCTTGCCGTTTCTATTCCCCCGCGTGGTGCCGACCCATCGGGATTACAAACGGTGTACCCGAAACAGGGTCGCTGATTACCTTGCAATTCATTTGAAAAATGTCTTTAATCCTCTCGCGGGTTACAACGTGCTGCGGCGCGCCCTCGCAGGCTATTTTGCCGCCATGTACGGCAAAGATATAGTCGGCGTAGCGCGCCGCTAAATTTATATCGTGCAGCACCATCACGATGGTGGTTTTGTGCGCTTGGTTCAGGTCGGTGAGAATATCAAGAATTTCAATTTGATACGTGATGTCCAAAAATGTGGTGGGCTCGTCCAGAAATAAAATATCAGTCTCCTGCGCCAGCGCCATTGCAATCCATACACGCTGCCGCTGTCCGCCGGATAGCTCGTCTATACTTCGGTTGGCAAGCTCTGATATTCCCATCATATCCAGCGCGCGCGCAACGGCGAGCGTGTCCTCACGGCTCCATCCCTTCAAAAAGCTCTGATGCGGATAACGCCCCCTGCCGACAAGGTCGGCGACGGCAATCCCCTCCGGCACAATGGGCGATTGGGGCAGCAGCCCTATTGTGCGCGCAAGCTTTTTTGGCGGAATTTTTTCTATGGGCTTGTCGTCCAGCGTGATGATTCCCGCGCCGGGCTTGATAAGCCGCACCAGAGCCTTCAGCAGCGTACTTTTGCCGCAGGCGTTCGCGCCTATTATGACGCTGATTTTTCCGTCCGGGACGGTGATGCCGACGTCGCTGATTACCGTCCGCTTGTCATATCCCGCCGATAACCGATCGGTTTTGAAAATATGTCCGTTCATTGCGAACCTCCCGCCTTGTTTTTGCGAATCAACAGGTAAATTAAATACGGCGCGCCCAGTATCCCGGTTATGACTCCGACGGGGTACTTTACCCCGAAAGCGAATTGCCCCAGCAGATCGGAGCATAAAACAAGCGCCGCGCCGACAAGTCCCGCCGGAAGCTCAGTGGGCAGTCCCGCGCCCGCCAGCCGCTTGGCGATGGGACCCGACAAAAACGCGACAAACGCAATAGGACCCGTGGTTGCCGTCGCGAACGCCAGCAGGAATACCGAGCCGATTATCAGCGTTACGCGCGTACGGTCAGTCGGGACTCCCAGCGTTGTGGCGGAAGCCTCCCCCAGCTCTAATATGCCAAGCTGTCTGCTGTATAGCAGCGCCGGTGGGCAGCACAGCAGCATTGATATGGCGAGCGGCGGCAGATCCTTCATCTGAATGGTGTTCAAACTGCCGGTGAGCCAGCGCATCGCCGCCGGTACGTCATAATTGGCTGCCTTCAGCAGCATAAAAGAAATCAAGGCGTTCAGCATCGCCTGTACGCCGATTCCGATGAGAATCAGCTTGCCGCCGGAAAATCCGCCCACGCGCGAGAAAGCGTAAATCAAGGCTGTTGCTGCTAATCCCGCCGCCACTGCGGCAAAGGACGCTGTTGCGCCGCTGATTTTAAGCACCAAAATGCAAAAAACGGCGGCGGCGCTGGAGCCTGATGTAATGCCGATGATATTGGGGCTGGCAAGCGGGTTGCGGAGCATCGTTTGAAAAATGCCTCCCGACATACCAAAGGCAAAGCCTGCCAAAAGTCCGGAGAGCATACGGGGAAGCCGCAGCGTGACAACGGCGAAGCTTGCGCCGGGAATCGATTCTCCGCGCAGCGCGCGCCACACCACTCCGGGCGGATATATAGTGTTGCCCAGCAGCAGCATCGCAACACCGAGAACGGCGACAAATACAGATAGCGACAGCGTCACCGCCAGCCAACGCCGGTGGCGCGCGCGCCGCCCCGATTCGATCAACTTTATCGTTTTCGCGCTTGCTTCCGGAATCATAAGGCGCGCACCTTGGATTTCACCGCGATGAATATGAGCACCGGCGCGCCGACAAACGCGGTGACAACGCCCACCTCAAGCTCACCCGGACGCCCCAGCATACGCCCCAGCACGTCGGACAGCGTGAGCGCGCACGCGCCGACGACGGCGGACATCGGAATAAGAATTCTATGATCCGCCCCCAAGGCTTGGCGCACCAGATGCGGCGCCACAAGCCCCACAAAGCCGATGGGACCCGCCAGCGCCGTCACCGCGCCGCACAGGGCAACGCCCGCCGCGGCGCTTGTGATGCGCAAAACTCCGATGTTCACGCCCAAGCTCGTCGCCACATCGTCACCCAGCGCCAGCGCGTTTAGCGCCGGTGCGGATAAAATCCCGGCGATGATGCCTACCACAAGAAACGGCGAAACCAGAGCCACACCGTCCCATGTCGCGCCGCCCACGCTGCCAACCTGCCAAAAGCGGAACGTATCCATCACCTGCCCGCGCGGCAGCATAACGGCGCTGACCAGCGACGACAGCGCCGCGCCCGTGGCGGAGCCTGCCAGCGCCAGCTTGATGGGCGTCGCGCCGCCGCGCCCTATCGAACCGATTCCATATACGAAAACAGCCGTAAGCCCGGAGCCTATCAGCGCCAGCACGATATATTCCCGCGCGGTGCTGATGCCGAGAAACGCGATGCCGATGACAACAAACAGCGCGGCGCCTGTGTTTACACCCAATACGCTGGGGTCGGCAACGGGATTGCGCGTGACAGCCTGCATAAGCGCGCCGGATATCCCCAGCGCCGCGCCCGCCGTCAGCGCGAACACCGTGCGGATTATTCGTTCGCGCACAACGGCGGAGGCAAGCGACGCTTCGGCGTCACCAAACAGCCCCTGAAGCACGTCCCTGTAGCTCACGGGACGCGAGCCGAGCGTAATGGAGAGCACAACGCAAAGCGCGAGGGCGGCTAAGGCGGCGAGAGCTAATCCCACCGCCCGCCGCGCACGCACCGGGGCTTGAATGTTTTGAGTCGTCAGCGAATTCGCCGGCGGTTTCATTTCACTTTGTCAGCCGCCTCGGCGAGCAGACCAAGATATTCGTCAATCACCGCGGGGATGGATAACGCGCTCGGCGTCGCCGCGCCTGCCAGCTCTGTGTTGCTGTCAATAAGCGCCACTGAGCCGCGCTGTACGGCGGGAACGGTGCCGAAAAGCGCGTCAGCCTGAAGCGTCTCCAGCAGGGTGGCGTCGCCATAGGCGACGATTATGTCCAAATCGTAGAGAATATCTATATTCTCCGCGCTGACCGTGGCGGCAAAGCTGGTGTCATCCGTTTTCAGCGCGTCAAGGCTCTCAGGGAAGCTGATGCCGAGGTCGGTGAGATATGAAGCACGGGGGTCGATGGTGAAATACAAATAGAAGGTGGATAGATTCGTGGCGTCAATCCACAAAAACGCGCCTGTTTTATCGTCAAGCTGCGGATATTGACTCACCTTTTCCGCGATTAAGGCTTCTGTCTCCGCTACATATTGCTCGCCCTCGGCCTTCATTCCAATCGCCTCTGAGTTGATAAGAACAAGCTCGCGCCAATATGTCTGCCACGGCTGGCGGGGATATGCGACGACGGGCGCAATCTGACTGAGTAGGTCGTATTCCTCCTGCGTAATACCGGAATAGGCAGCCAGTATGATGTCGGGATTTGTGTCGCTGATGGCTTCGTAATCATAGCCGTCGGTGTCTTGGAACACGTTAGGCTCCGTCACGCCCAGTTCAGCTAATTTTGCCGCAGTCCACGGATGGTTGCCGAAGGCGTCCACGGGACCGAAATTCGCCATGGAAAAGCCCACGGGAACGACGCCCAGCGCAAGCGGTGTGTCCTGATTCGCCCACGCGATGGTGGCAACGCGCTCCGGCTTTTTCTCAATAACTGTCTCTCCAAATGCGTGTTGAATCACGATGGGGTACTCGGAATCAGCGGAGTCATCCGGCGTGGCGGCGTCCGTGGGGGTGCCCTCCGCGGGGGTGTTATCCGCCGTGGGTGTGGGCGTACTCTCCGCCGGTGCGGAGGAGCAAGCGACCATTGAAAACGCCAGCAGGGCGGTAAGTATGAGCGCTATGACGCTTCTTGTGTATGTTTTCATCGTTTGTTAATCCCTTTCTTTTTATGCAATCAGTCCAGCTTTTCAATATATTGGCTGATGTCAGAAATCATCGCTTCCGCGGCGGAAAATCCGCCCGTCATTGTGTACCAGGCGTCACCGGTGAGAACATAGATATCGCCGGCAACCGCTGCCCTTGTCCGCGCGATGATCGGGTCGTTGATGAAGTTCTCCGCTCCGGCTCCGGTACCTACCGTTGCGCTGCGGTCAAGCAGGAATATGACGTCCGGGTCAACCTCAAGGACATATTCGGCTCTCACATCAAAGCCGTGCTGATCAGTCCATTCGACAGCCTCTGACGCCGCGGAGGCGAAGCCGAATTCCTCATACAGCATATCAAAGCGGCTGGAGGGCAGGAACACGGAGAGCGTTGTTTGATCAACCATCATTGCAAACAGCGCGTTTTTGCCGGAGGCTTCCACCTTGGCGTGTATGGCGGCGATTTCACTTTTGATTTCTTCAAATTTTGCCTCCAGCTCGTCGGAGGCAGCGGGGAAGATTGCGGACAGGGCGGCAATGTTGCGCTCCATATCAGTCAATAGGGCGGCGTCGCCCGCGCCGACGGAGAGCTTCGCGAAAACGGTTTGATTGTAGCGCTCTTCTGTGTCGGTGCGGAATTTTTCGTTTTCCTCGCGTCCCAGACGCTCACCGGAGGCGTTCATGCCGAAGGAGCGTCCGCCCAGAATAACAAGCTCCGGCTGAACAAGGTCAAGCACGTCCCAGTCCACATAAAACAATGTGCCGCCCGTTAACACCTTGTCGTCGCCTTGGTTTTTGTAATACTCCAGCGCGTCCGGCAGGGTATCCTTTGAGGGGACGATAAGCTGTTGAATGCCCGTGTTTTCAAAGCCGATGTTGTAAAGGATGTCGAGAATGGCATAGTCATAGATGGCAACCCTCGCGGGGTTCGGGGTAAGCGTTACCGAGCGCCCGTCAAAGTCTGTGATGGTGACGTCGGACGGTTCCTCGACATTGGCGGGCGTTGCCTCCTCAACCGTCTCGGTGGGCGTTGGCGTCGGAGTGTCGGCGGGGGGAGCGTCGGAAGAGCAAGCCGCCAGCGCAAGAAGCGCCAACAGGGCAAGCAGTGCGGGGAAAAGGGTTCGTTGCAGTGTCTTTTTCATTTTGGGGTCCTCCTGTGTAAAATAAGATATATGGTCAAGACCGCCGCGGCAGCCTGATCACTCGTTGTCGAAATACAGGCAGACATTTTTGCCGCCGTATTTCTCTATGCGGAAATCGAAATCGAATACCGCGCGCAGTGTTTCCCGCGTAATCATTTCCTCCGGGACGCCCTCGCGGATTATGCGTCCGTCCTTCATCGCGACGATATATCCCGCGTATGCCGCCGCAAAATTTATATCGTGCAGCACCATCACCACGGTTTTGTTCAGCTCGGACACCAGCCTTTGGACGATTTTCATCATCTCTACGGAGTATTTGACGTCCAAATTGTTCAGCGGCTCGTCAAGGAATATATACGGCGTATCCTGCGCCAAAATCATTGCGATAAACGCCCGCTGCCGCTGCCCGCCGGAAAGCTCGTCAAGATAGCGCTCGCGCAGCTCCGTCAGATTCATATATTCAAGCGCCTGCGATACCTTGTCGCGGTCAAGCTGTGTTAAACGTCCCGCGCAATGCGGAAAGCGCCCGAATTCCACAAGGTCATTCACCGTGACACGGATGCTGAGCAGCTGCGTCTGCTTGAGAAACGCAACCTTTTTCGCCATCGCGTTTGTCTTTACCCTGCGAACATCCGTGCCGTCAAGCAGCACGCTGCCGGACAGCGCGGGAAGCAGATTCGCCATAACGCCCAGCAAGGTGGATTTGCCCGCGCCGTTTGCCCCGACCAGCGCCGTGATGGTATGCTCCCGCACAGAAAAATTTATATCCTCCAGCGTTTTTCGCTGTCCGTGGCGGTTGTATGACTGGCTCACGTTTTTTACTTCAATCACAGCCGATTCTCCCTTAATATCAGATAGAACATATACGAGCAGCCCACAAGATTGATGATGGCTGTCACAGGCACCGCGCCCTGCAGCAGCTCCACCGCGCCCTGACCCAAAATCAGTGTCAGCGCCGCCAGCAGCGCGGAGGCGATGAACAGCGGCAGATGCTTGTGCGTTTTTAACAGCTCTCTGGAGATATTCACCGCCAGCAGCCCGAGAAAGGTCAGCGAGCCGATCAGCGCCGTCGCGACGCTCATTCCCACGGCGATTATCACGAGATTGAAATTCACCTCGCGCTCATAAGCGACGCCTAAGCCGCGGGCTTGGTCAGGTCCGAGGCTCATCACGTCATATGTCCTGTGCCGTGACATCGCGGCGATAATAACAACCAGCATAATCGGCAGCGCCAAAAATATGATGCTAGTGTTCATATTGTTCACCGTCACGTTTGTTGCGGCTTGAACCTGATAAAAATCGTTTGTATCCATAATCACTTGCAAATACCGCGCGCCGTTGCCCAATATCCCCGACAGGACAAGCCCGAACATCAACAGAAAGATGATGTTATTTTTATTGCGGCGCAGGATGAAGCCATACATCAGCACAGAGATGGCGACCATAGCCCCGGCGGACAGCAGATAGTTGATATACGGATCGGTGAACAGCCTTGAGCCCGCCCCGAAGGCGAACACCAACAGCGTTTGCGTCCCGACAAAAATCGAATCGAAGCCTATCATTGAAGGCGTAAGTATCCGGCTTTGCGTCATGGTCTGAAACAGCAGACTGATTATCGCGATAAGCACGGCTGCAACGGACATTCCGATAAGCGCGGGAACGGCGCGCCCCATAATGCTCTCAAAGGCGGCGGGCGTCATTCGGGCGCCGATACGCCACGCCTTTGCATAGGTGCGCGAATATATGTACAGCGCCACGGAAGCCGGCGCCAGCAATGCAAGGCAGACAAAAACCGTCACCCGCCGCGCCTTATACGGTTTTCTGCTTTCTGTTGCCATACATCCCCCTCAGCAGATAAATCATAAAAATTACGCCGCCGATGATGCTGACCGTAAGGCTTACGCTCATTTCAAACGGATAGATAATCAAGCGGCTTAAAATGTCGCAGACAAGCACGAAGTCCGCGCCGAAAAGCATAAGGTCAATAATCGATTTTTTCAGGTTATCGCCATAGAACGACGTCGCCATATTCGGGATAATCAACCCGATAAACGGAAGCGGACCCACCGCCACAAACGTCGCCGCGCTGATAAGCGATATCACAGCCAATCCCAGAAACACAACCCGCCGATAGCGGACGCCCAAGTTTTTCGCGAAGTCCTCGCCCAAGCCAATAATACTGAATTTGGAAGCATACATCACAGAGAGGATAAGCGGCGCCACGACGATATACACGATGGCGAAGTTACCCAGCCGCGCAAAGCTGCCAAGCCCGATTGAAGCCATCATCTGCATCGCGTCAAAACGGTACGCCACAGCGGTGGTGAGCGCGGAAATAAGCCCGCCGTACATCATCCCAAGCAGCGGAATATACACCACCTCGCGCAGCTTCAGCCTGTTAATCACCGAGGTGAACAGCAGCGTCGCGACGAGCGCAAACACGAAGGCGAACAGCGTTTGAACAATGCCCGATTGCTTGCTGAGAAAAATGAACGACATCAGAAGTCCGAACGCGGCGGCGTCCGTCGTCCCGCTTGTGGCGGGTGACATAAATTTGTTTCGGCTGATTGCCTGCATAATAAGTCCGGCGACGCTCAGTCCGGCGGCGGACAGGATAATCGCCGCCGTGCGCGGAATCCTGCTGTACAGCAGGACGCGAAGCGCCGTCTCATCGCCCGCCAGCAGTGCTTTAGGCGTCACGCCGCCCAGAGAGCCTATCATAAGCGACAGCGCGACAAGGACAACGAACAACGCAATAATAAGAATACGCATACGATATTTATATATAAAATTGCTCACTTCTCATCTCCCTTCCGCGACGCGCCTCGGGTCGCGAGAGTTAGTTTATATAAACACACAAGCGTATTATATCACACCCGGGAAAAGGCTGTCAATACCAATTATCGAATTTCGGCGTTTGGAACAAACATCGCGACGAATATATGGGTTATACTGTGCAATTTGACAATATGCGGGGTGCGCAAAACAGGCGACCGCATTCGCGGTCGCCTGTTGGTGTTTGTGTGTCGGCGAGGGATGTTATAGCCTATCGAGCAAATCCAAAGGCGAAATTATAGGAACAGAGAGGCTTTGCGATTTGACAGCCGTTCCATCCTTACATCGTCAAGTGAAATGTCATCGGGGAGGGTTCCGAACAACTGGCTGATATCAGTAACTTTTTCGGGTATGATCCTCTCGCGCCACGCCGCGTGGTCGAAGCTCACGATTTTTGCGGTCGGCTTACCGGATTTAGTAATGATGATGTCCTCAACATCCGCAAGCTCGACATATTTTTCGACGTTGACCTTCAAATCAGATAACGCCACCTGCATATTACCCCCGCCTTTCAATGCGTTATTTCAAAACAATCGTAACATACTAATGTCCGGTTGTCAAGCGCGCCCCACACCACAAGTCGCTTTACCCCTCCTCGGTTACGCCAAGGGATTCAGCGGCGCGGACGGCAACGGTTTGGTTGTAGCACTCAAAACATTTTTCCACAAGCGCGCTGTCGGGCTTTTTCGTGACAAGGCTGATAACGGGGACAAGCACCAGCCCGAACAACATCGTAAACGCACCGGCGTTAATCGGCGATTGCAAAACGGCAGGGAAGCTGCCGCGGAAAAATATGTTGGCAAGCATAAACGCTGTGGCGAATATGAAGTTGACCCACACGGCAGGCTTCGTAACGCGCTTCCAATACAACCCGTAGAGGAACGGCGCGAGAAACGCACCCGCCAAGGCGCCCCAAGAAACGCCCATAAGCTGCGCGATGAAGGATACGCCGCCTTTGTATTGCACGGCGGCGATGACGCCGGAAATCGCGATGAACACGGCAACAAGCGCGCGTATCGTCAAAAGCTGCGTTTTATCGCTCATATTTTTTACAAATCCGGTTTTCAAAAAGTCAAGGGTAAAGGTGGAGGCTGACGCCATAACAAGCGAGGAAAGCGTGGAGATGGACGCCGCAAGCACAAGTACAACCACGATGCCGATAAGCAGCGGAGCGAAGCCTGATAGCATTTCGGGAATCACGGCGTCATATATCATCGCGCCGCTCTCACTGCGCATAGCCGGTGAATCAAACAGCCGACCAAAGCCGCCGAGGAAATAGCACCCGCCGGAAATTACGACGGCGAAAACGGTGGAAACCACCGTACCCGTTGAAATATTTTTCTCCGCTTTTATTGAGTAGAACTTTTGCACCATCTGCGGCAAGCCCCACGTCCCGACGGAGGTCAGCAGCACAACGCCGAGCAAGGAAAACGGATCGGGTCCGAATATCGAGGCAAATACGCCGGGGGTGGACGAAACGCCCTCATCCGTGACACGCGCAAGCGCCTCCAGCGAGCCGGTAAAGCCTCCGTTTACGCGCAGGACGGCGGCGATAACCGCGACGATACCCACAAGCATTATGATGCCCTGAATAAAATCGTTTACAGCCGTCGCCGTGTATCCGCCGGCGATTACATAAACTGCTGTCAGAATTGCCATCGCGACGATGCAAAGCGTGAAATCGATATCAAATGCCATTGAAAACAGGCGGGAAAGCCCATTGTACAGGGACGCGGTGTACGGCACCAGAAAGATAAACGTGATGATGGATGCGCCGATTTTCAAGCCGCTTGAGCCATAGCGCGCGCCGAAGAAATCCGGCATAGTCGCGGAATTGAGCCTGTGCGTGACAAGGCGCGTCCTTCTTGCCAGCACAACCCACGCGAGAAGGCAGCCGATAAAGGCGTTACCCAGACCGATCCACAGCGCGGAGATGCCGAAGCGCCAACCGAATTGCCCGGCATATCCGACGAAAACAACGGCTGAGAAATACGACGTGCCATAGGCGAACGCCGTGAGCCACGGACCGATGCTGCGCCCCCCCAGGACGAAGCCGGATACAGATGTGCTGCGTTTTCGGAAAACCAATCCGACGATAATGGTGATTGCGAAGAAGGCTGCAAGGAGTGCGATTTTGATGAACATGGTGCGACAAATCCTTTCTTTTCCCGTGGCGGATATGAAAACGCCCCCGGGATTCAATAAAAAATCCCGAGGGCGGAAAACCGCGGTACCACCTCAGTTTCGCGAGGTCTCACGACCTGCGCGCTCAACCGGTATTGACGGCGAAAGCCGGTATCAAGCAATACCGCGCGCTGTAACGGGCGTTCCCGTCAAGCCTTTTCAGCTTGCTGCTCGCGGGGTGTATTCACCTTGCGCGTCCAATCGGCTCGCACCAACCGCCGACTCTCTGAATTGCCGCATTGCAGGGTTACTATTTCCCGGTCATGGCATTTTATGCGGGCTATTGTACCACCTGATTTTTCGCTTGTCAATAGCAAAATAGTAAAAAACGAAAAAATATCACGCCCGCGGCGGACAGTAACAAACACGAGCCTGTCACAATACAATAACAGAGCGGCGCGCGCAATTTTTGAAATGCGCGTTATTTATGAAAAGCGCGTTATTTATGAAAGAAGGTATCGCAAAATGATTTATATAAACGGATCGCCCGCGGATATGGCGCGAATCGCGCGCGCCCGCCCCGTGCGCGGCATCGAGAGTATATGCCTTTCAAGGATGATGAGAGGCGCCGGAGCGTACTATTACGCGTCCATAGGTGAACTGCATTTTGAGCTTGCCCTGCGGCGGACAACTGTTGCACGCGCGGAGCGCCTGCGTCTGGCGGGGCTCAATTTTGAGAGCTTTCGCGGAAGCTATTGCAACAAACGGTATTGGATACGAACCGCCAACGGCGGATTTGAGCTGCGTCGCGGAGTCTCCCCCGCTGCCGCCGTGCGCGATATATACAGCAACGGGAGAGAATACGGCACAGAGTGCGCCACGGCAATGCAAATTGTATACTGCGGCGCGCTGCTCGATTTGGTCACGGACTCAGCGTTTGATACCCACTTCGGCGGGATGCGCCTGATGAACTGGCACGATATACCGACGCCGCTGAAGGAAACGGGGTCGCTGCACCGCGTAAAGGATTATCTGCCCGGCGACAGGCGGTATTTCTCAAACCCCGAGGTCAATCTAAACGCGCCCGAATGGCAGGGTGAAAACGTAATTGATATGGGCGACGGTACATATTACGGGCACGGCATTGGACGCCGCCGCGCCGACAAAATAATAGCAACGCTCAACAGCGCGCGGCGCGCCTCCGCGCGGCGGTCGGCGTATTTGATACCGACCGCGGGGCGCCCGGATTATTCAAGGCTGTATTCAATGTTCGGCTCCGCGCTGCGCCCGGCACCGCGTTAATAAATATCCGAAGCGTTATTTCGGCGCGGGAAGCGTCATCGTCTCTGTATACTCCACACCAAGACCGTAAGCCCCGCCGTGAGCCTTAACGATGCTCATCACTTGATTATAGGTTTCTTTGTTGTTCCAATCGCGCTGCAGCTCCAGCAAAACCTGCTGCGCCGTCAGGGGAATGACGCCGGATTGCAGCATACGCTCCACGGCGGCGCGGTGAGCCGTGCGGCTTGATCCGCCGCAGGCGTCCACAGCGGCATATACCTTATATCCGTCCGCCAGCATAGAAATCGCCGGAAGCGCGACGCATATCTCTGTCCACAGCCCGGCAAGGATAATTTCGCGTCTGCCCGTGTTCACAACGGCGGTTTTGAAATTTTCATCCTCCCAAGCGTTCAGGCTCGTGCGGTCGATAATCTGCGCGGAGGGGAAAACGTCGTGAACCCTCTGCACAAGCTCGCCCGCAAAGCTTGCAGCTGTTACCGTGGAGAGAATACACGGAATGCCGAACGCCTTGGCGGCTTCCGCAAGCAGCGACACATTGTTGAGAATCGCGCCGCGTGCGTCGCTTGATACGCCGAAATACATCTGCGGCTGATGGTCGATAATCGCAACGGCAACGCGCGACGGGTCAAGCAGATAATCGGGATAGTTCCTCATGGGTGAATACCTCCTGAAATAATTGTTTCAAAAGGTATTCTTCACCGTTTGCGGGTGTGATATTCACGGCGTTCGGCAGCCGCCAAACACCCCCTTGCGTCTCCCTTCTTCTTATGATATGATATCATCACACCCACAATACCAAGGATGATGATTATATGATTTCAATTGCTCGGGCGCGGGCTATGCTCGACGCCCGCAAAATCTCGGCGGTCGAGCTTGCGGGGATGGATCTCGAGGCTATTGAGCGCCAGAATCCGGCGCTCTCGGCGTTTATTACGGTCACGCGGGAGACGGCGCTTGACGCGGCGCGGCGCGCGGACGAGCGTATCGCGGCGGGCGGCGATATACCGCCGCTGTGCGG
>JAIRRO010000033.1 GCA_031255955.1 Oscillospiraceae bacterium | reverse complement strand
CGCCGTGCGCGATAACGGCATCGCCTTTATCGGACCGACGCCGGAGGCTATCGCCGCCTTGGGCGATAAAAGCGCGGCGCGGCGGTTGATGCGGCAAAACGGAGTCCCCACGGTTTCAGGCTCAGACGGCATAGTGGCGACAATCCAAGACGCCCTCACTGCCGCCGTGGCTATCGGCTATCCCGTGCTTATTAAGGCGTCGTCGGGCGGTGGCGGTCGCGGTATTCGCCGCGCCGATTCCCCGGACGAAATGCGCTCCGCGTTTGAGGAAGCCACTGCGGAAGCTCTGGCTTGCTTCGGCGACGGCGGCGTCTATGTCGAACGGCTGATAGAAAACCCGCGCCATATCGAGGTTCAAATTCTTGCCGACGCTCACGGCAACGTCATTCACTTGGGCGAGCGCGATTGCACATTGCAGCGGCGCAATCAAAAGGTTCTGGAGGAATCCCCCTCCCCGTCCATTGACGCGCCGAAGCGACGCGAGCTCGGGGAGATGGCGGTGCGCGCGGCGTCCGCCGCCGGATACATAAACGCCGGTACGGTTGAATTTATCCTGGACGCGAGCGGCAGCTTCTATTTCATAGAGATGAATACGCGGATTCAGGTGGAGCATCCCGTCACAGAGATGATTACGGGCGTCGATATCGTCCGCGAGCAGCTGCACATCGCGTCCGGACTGCCGCTGCGGTATACGCAAGAGGATATTTCGTTCTCGGGTCACGCCATAGAATGCCGCGTAAACGCCGAGAGCCCGGAGGACGGCTTTCTCCCCTGCCCCGGCAGAATCGATTTTCTGCATCTGCCCGGCGGCTTCGGCGTGCGCGTGGACGCCGCCGTTTACCCCGGCTGCGAAATAACGCCGTACTATGACTCTATGCTTGCCAAGGTCATAGTCCACGGCAGGACGCGCAACGAGGCGATTTTACGCATGCGCCGCGCGCTGGAGGAGCTTGTTATCACGGGCGTAAAAACCAATCTGCGGCTGTTATATATGCTGATGTTCTCCGTGGAATTTTTATCGGGCAAAACGGACGTCGGGTATATCGAGCGGCGGCTGGATTCGATATTAAGTCCGGTTGAAAAGGATATGATGCTGTGAGCGATAACATTTTTCACGCTTTTTTGGAGCGCCGTCGGACGCTTACCGCCTTAAAGCAGGGTCGTGAGCAAGGGCGTGGGCAAGCTCGTGGGCAAGCTCGCACCGCCGCTGTTCGTGTGTGTCCCAAATGCGGTAGACCGGCTGCCAAAACCGCCTTATATCTCTGCTCCGCGTGCGGCTATCACTACTCTATGCCCGCGCGCGAGCGCCTTGACAGACTCTTTGACCCGCCCGACGGCGGTGAGCCGACACATCAAAAAACGCTGTTTGAGGACATTGCGCCGTGCAATCCCTTGAGCTTTCCCGGCTATGGCGATAAAATTGCGGAGCTGCAAGCGAAAACGGGACTTAACGATGCGTTTCACTGCCGCGAGGGCTCTGTATCCGGCGGGCGGATTATCGCGCTGGCGTTGGAGCCGTCCTTTATGATGGGCAGTATGGGCGGCGCCGTCGGCGAGGCTGTCACCCGCGCGTTTGAGCGCGCCGAGGCGCGGGATTTACCTGTCGTCATCTTTTCGGCATCCGGCGGCGCGCGTATGCAGGAGGGAATGTTTTCGCTTATGCAGATGGCGAAAACGTCCGCCGCCGTGCGCTCCTTCTCCGATTCCGGAGGACTGTACATTTCCGTTATGACCAATCCCACCACGGGCGGCGTGACGGCGAGCTTTGCATCCTTGGGCGATATAATACTAGCTGAGCCGGGCGCGCTTATCGGCTTTGCGGGTCCGCGCGTTATCGAGCAGACCATCGGCGCGAAGCTGCCGGAGGATTTTCAGCGCGCCGAGCGCCAGCTTGAGCGCGGATTTATCGACGCTGTTGTACCCCGCGCCGAGCTGCGCGCGGCGATCTCCCGCCTCCTGCGGCTGCACAAAAAAGCGCCGCTGCATCGTTCTCTACACACAGACGATCGCGAAATTAAACACGAAATTAAAAAGGAGGCGTCCGAATGAACACACCCGCTCCGACCTTGGGCGCTCTTATGCCATACGAGCGCGTGCTGCTTGCGCGCTCACCCTCCCGCCCGCGCGTGCGCGACTATATTTCAGAGCTGTTTACGGACTTCTTCGAGCTGCGCGGCGACCGTCTTTCGGGCGATGACGGCGCTATGCTCTGCGGCGCGGCGCTTTTTGAGGATTCGCCCGTCACCGTCGCCGGGAACGTCAAGGGGACAAATCTTGAATCAAATATCGCGGCGGGCTTCGGGATGTCCCTGCCCGCGGGCTATCGAAAATTTCAGCGCGCCGCGCGTCAGGCGGAAAAGTTCCGCCGCCCCGTCATCACCTTCATCGATACCCCCGGAGCCTCACCCGTCGCGCAGGCGGAGGAGCGCGGTCAGGGCGAGGCGATAGCGCGGTGCCTGTTCGAGCTTTCAGCACTGAAAACACCGATAATCGCCGTTATCACAGGCGAGGGCGGCTCCGGCGGGGCGCTGGCGCTCGGCTTGGCGGACACCGTGATAATGCTTGAAAACGCCGTGTATTCCGTACTGTCGCCGGAGGGCTTCGCATCGATTTTATGGAAGGACGCCTCTCGCGCGTCAGAGGCTGCCTCTGTGATGCGTCTGACGGCAGAGGATTTACGCGGATTTGGCATGGCGGACGTGATAATCCCCGAGCCGCGCGGCGGATTTACGGATAAAGCGGAAGCCGCCTGCGCCCTGCGCCCCGTGCTGCGCCGCGCGCTTGCTGAGCTTGTCTGTTTTGATACATCGGAGCTGCTGAGGCGGCGCACTGCCCGATATCGCGCCTATTAAGCCTTGCTGTTAAGGAGAATTTTGCTTTGAGGATTTTGGGAACGGGCAGCGCGCTGCCGATTAATGAGGTGCCGAACACCGCGTTTTCAGCCGTCGTCGATACAAGCGACGAATGGATAAGCACGCGCACCGGCATACTCTCGCGCCGCATAGCGACGGACGAAACGGCGCTTTCCCTCGCGCGGGAGGCTTCTGAGCGCGCGCTTACAGCGTCGGGCGTGTCGCGCGGCGATATTGCGCTGGTCATCTGCGCTACGGTGACAAACGAAACACTGACGCCGTCGCTCGCTTGTCTGTTGCAAAGGGAGCTCAATTTACGCGAGAGCATTCTGGCGTTTGATATTAATGCCGCCTGTACGGGCTTCATTTACTCCCTGGCGCTGGCGTCGTCCTTGCTGCGGCAGGGTGAGCGCGCCCTGCTTGTCGGGTGCGAGGTACTCTCCCGCGTGACGGACTTCACCGACCGCGCGACGTGCGTGCTGTTCGGGGACGGCGCGGGCGCCGTTAT
>JAIRRO010000027.1 GCA_031255955.1 Oscillospiraceae bacterium | reverse complement strand
TGCCGTGCGTCGTCAAGCCGTGCGCCGCGGGCAGCTCTGTCGGCGTGAGCCTTGTTCATAAAAAATCGGAATATCCCGCCGCGCTGGAGCTTGCGCTGCGATTCAGCGAACAGGCGATTGTGGAGGAGCATATCCGCGGGCGTGAAATTGACGTCGGTGTGCTGGCGGGAAAAGCGCTGCCCCCGATAGAGATACGTCCGGACGGCGGCTTTTACGATTATAAAAATAAATATCAAAAGGGCGTCGCCGAGGAGCTTTGCCCCGCGCCATTGCCACAGGAGCTGACAGAGCGGCTGCTGCGGACAGCGGAGGCAGTGTTTTACGCGCTTGGTATGCAGGTATACGCCCGAATGGATTTCATAGCGGACGACGACGGAGAAATTTGGTGCCTTGAGGGGAACACCCTGCCGGGGCTGACGCCCACAAGCTTGCTGCCGCAGGAAGCCGCCGCCGCGGGTATAAGCTACGATGCGCTTATTGACGCCATTCTCAGGGAATCCCTGAAGAAATATCAAAGCGTATGAATATGCTGCCGATGACGCTGGGCGACGCCGCGCGCGCGATGAGCGGACGCCTGATAGCCGGTGAAAAAGCCGCGCAACGCGAAATAGTACACGTCGTAAGCGACAGCCGGGAGGCTGTGCCGGGCGCGCTGTTCTTCTGCTTTCGCGGGGAAAGAGTAAACGGCAGCGATTATATCGCGGATGCATTCGCCCGCGGCGCGATATGCGCTGTCACGACGGAAAAGGATGCGATTCCGGAGAGCTCGGACGCAATGGGCGCGTATATTCTCGTTGCCTCAGTGGAGGCGGCGCTGGCGGCGCTGGCTGCGTATTATCGCATGGGGCTGAGGGTTCCGGTTATCGGCGTCGTCGGTTCTGTCGGGAAAACGACGGCGAAGGAGATGACGGCGGCGGTGCTTTCGGAGCGTTACAGCGTCCTCAAAACGCACGGAAATTTGAACAACGAGATAGGCGCGCCGCTGACGGTTTTGAAGATAGGCAGCGGGCACAACGCCGCAGTTATCGAAATGGGCATATCCGACTTCGGCGAGATGACGCGGCTGGCAAGCGTCGTCCGACCCGATATTTGCATAATAACGGCGATAGGACGCTGCCACCTTGAAAAGCTCGGAAGCCTGAACGGTGTTCTGCGCGCCAAGAGCGAGGTGTTTCCGTTGATGCCGGAAAACGGCGTTGCCATATTAAACGGGGACGACGCGCTGCTGCGCAAGCACAACACGGGACGCAAGACAGTGACCTTTGGAACAGTGGAGAGCTGCGACTGGCGCGCGGAGAATATCACGACAGCTGCCACGCGCAGCATCGCTTTTGACATCATTTCGCCGCGTGGTGAGCGCGCGCGCGCGGAAATTCCGGCATACGGGACGCATCTTGTTTACGCCGCGCTGTCCGCCGCCGCTGTCGGCTCGCGCTTGGGGCTGAGCCTGCGCGAAATTATAGACGGACTCGCGAAATACCGCCCCGTTGACGGGCGGGCAAATGTAATAGAAGCGGGCGCGCTCACGATTATCGATGACTGCTATAACGCGAACCCCAATTCGATGGCGGCGGCGCTATGCTCGCTTGCAGCGCTGAAAACGCGCCGCACGGCGATACTCGGCGATATGCGTGAGCTGGGCTCGGCGTCCGCCGCCGCCCACCGCGAGATAGGGGAGCTGGCGGGGCGGCTTGGCATCGATTGCCTTATCTGCTGCGGGGAGAACGCGGAGCTGATTTTTAAGGGTTTTATAGGGTCAGGCGCAGAGGCGGAGGCTTATCATTTTCCGTTCCGTGAGGCGCTTTTTGAAAAGCTGCCGGAGCTTACGAAAAAAGGCGGCGCCGTTCTTGTAAAGGCGTCGCACAGCGAAAAATTTGATGAAATAACGGCGCGCCTGCGGGAGCTGTGGCAATAAAAGCCCGCTCCGTTCGGTGCGCCGTGAAAATATAAAACTGAAAGCTCGCGATTACGAATATGTTGGCAGGGTGTAGCCGGCGTCCACGATAGCCTTCCTGATGACGGTGATGGTAAGCGTGTCGGGGTCATACTCGACGGTGGCGGTACAGTCGTCAAGCAGAACACTGACGCTTTTCATTCCCGGGAGGTCCTTGAGCGCGTTGGTGATTGTTTTAACGCACTTCTTACAGAACATTCCGTTGATATCGATGACTTCCTTTTTCATAATGAGCAGCATCCTTCCAAAATATAAATTATTGCAAGCGTGTGGCGGTGTCTGAGCCTGTCCCGAAGCCAATACGAACCCAGCGATGACAATTATACCACAAAGTAATTTAAAAATCAATAATAAAATTGCGATTTTGACGGGAATTAAGAAAAAACTTATTCCCAGCTTGTCCAGACCTCCGGATGATAGCCCACCGTCGCTTTTTTACCGTTCCGGACGATTGGCGTGTTGATAAACGCCTGATTTTCCAGCAGCTTTTCGGCTTTGTCCGCATCGTGGGCAAGATATCGCAGCAGCTCGGCGTCGCGCGCGTCATAATTTATCAGGGCTTCAAGACCCACCGCCGCCCTCACGCTCTCGAATTCGCCGCGGCTGATGCCATAGCGCAAAATATCAATCGCTTGAAATTTAATGCGCCGCTCCTTGAAAAATCGCTCCGCCTTTTTTGTGTCAAAGCATTTCGGCTTACCGAAAATCTGAATGTTCATATCGCTGCGTATCGACGTCCGACGAGGCTTATATTTCCGTCACGACGGGGAAAATCATCGGCGTGCGCTTTGATTTTTTATAAAGGTACTGCGACAAATCCGTTTTGATGGTGGATTTCAGGGAGGTTAAATCAGAGAGCAGGCGGGGCGCGCAGCCGTTTACGGTTTCCGCGACGACGCCTTTTAATTCGCGCAGCAGGTCGTCCGATTCCTTTACATACACAAAGCCGCTGGTGACGATGTCCGGCGGGGAGACAAGACTGCCGTCCTCGCTGGAGATGTTGACGATGACGACAAGCATACCGTCCTGCGACAGATTTTTTCTGTCGCGCAGCACGGCTGTGCCGACCTCACCGACGCCCGTGCCATCCACAAGTACGCGCCCGGACGGCACCGTGCCATTCAAGGCTACGGTGCGAGGCGTCATCTCGATAACGTGCCCGATGTCGCTGATTACGACGCGCTTTGGGTCTATGCCCATCTGCTGCGCCACCTTTGCGTGGGTGGATAAATGGCGATGCTCGCCGTGAACCGGAATGAAAAAGCGCGGCTTTGTCAGGGCGATCATCATTTTAAGCTCCTCCTGGCAGGCGTGACCGGAGACGTGCAGGTCGGAATATTTATCGTAAATGACCTCCGCGCCGCGGCGGAACAGCTCATCGATAACGCGCGAAACGGAATTTTCGTTTCCGGGAACCGCGGAGGCGGAGATTATCACACGGTCGCCGGGCTTAATTTCAATCTGGCGGTGGTTTGAGAACGCCATACGATACAGGGCGGACATCGTTTCGCCCTGACTGCCCGTCGTGACGATTACAACCTTCTCCGGCGGCAGGTTTTTAATCTGGTTGATGTCAGCAAGCAGCCCGCTGGGGACGCGCATATATCCCAGCTCTGTGGATACGCGCATGATATTTTCCATACTGCGCCCGGAAACAGCAACGCGCCGCCCATACCGCGCCGCGCAGTTTATGACCTGCTGAATTCGATGCACGTTTGAAGCGAACGTAGTGACAAGGATGCGCTTCTGGCAGCCGCGAAACAGCTCGTCAAATCTGTCGCCGACCTTGCTTTCCGACGTGGAATAACCCGGTTTTTCCACGTTTGTGGAATCCGCGAGCAACGCCAGCACGCCGCGGTTGCCGAGCTCGCCGAGCCGCGCAAGGTCAATCATCCCGCCGGAGATGGGCGTGGTGTCCACCTTGAAGTCGCCGGTGTGAATTATAATGCCGACGGGCGACCGTATGGCAAGGGAAACGGAATCCGGTATCGAGTGATTTACGTGTATCATCTCAATTTTGAACACGCCGAGCTTTACGGATTCCCCCGCGCGCATAGTGACAATCTCTGTGGAGGAAAGCAGGTTATGCTCCGCGAGCTTGATGGAGATCAGCCCCGCAGTGAGCGGCGTCGCATAAATCGGCGCTTGAATCTCCTTCATCAAAAAGGGTATGGCGCCGATGTGATCTTCGTGACCATGCGTCAGGATGATGCCGCGGATGCGGCTCGCGTTTTTCACGAGATAGCTGAAATCGGGGATGACGATATCGACGCCGTACATATCGTCGTCGGGGAAGCCAAGCCCCGCATCCACAACAATGATATCGCCGCCGTATTCGTACACCGTCATATTTTTTCCGATTTCATTCAGCCCGCCGAGGGATATGATTTTCAGTTTTTCCACCATAAAATAAAGTAACTCCTTAAAAAATAATTTTGCGTTATGTATGTGCGGTTTTCGCGGAAACACATAAAAGCTCCGGCGCGGAGGCAAAAGCCGGACGCCGAAAGGGAACACGCCATATCCGAAAAACCCAAGCCGCGAAGGCGAATAAATGCGCCGTGCGACCATATTACGCCGACGACATCCGATGCCCGGTGGTCGTGCCCCGGCTTCGCGCCGGCGTAAAATATATAAAGTACATCGTACACAATGCCATTGGAAAGGCCATTGGAAAATCACCGGAAATCAACGAATAATCGCCGGATTTCAAGCTTGTACCGCGCGGCAGCCGTGCCGCCGCGATACGCAACGAGGGACAGTATACACCATCGAGCGGGCGTTGTCAATCGGGAAACGCGTCGAAAAATATTCTTGCGCGGGAATTATCGCGCAATGACCGAAAGTGGCTTCCGGGCTTACAAGCTCCGCAATTTATGGATTGACATTTGACACTACCTTGAAGGACGGCGATGAATATTACATGCGATCCTGGTGATTTCTGAAAGGACATGTAGCGCGGGGAATGAAAATTGACAGCGCGGGGTGCGCGTGATATACTTAAAAGCGTTATTATATTAAGGAGGCTTTCGGGCAAATGTCAAAAGGAACATTCTACATCACGACCCCCATCTATTATCCGTCGAGCAAGCTGCATATCGGCAACGCGTACTGCACCGTGGCGACGGACGTCATGGCGCGGTATAAGCGAATGTCGGGGTATGATGTTATGTTCCTAACGGGTACGGACGAGCACGGTGTAAAAATAGGGGAAAACGCCCGCGCCGCAGGAATTACGCCGCAGGAATTTGTGGACAGAATCGTCGAGGGGCAGGGAGGCATCGTCGAGCTGTGGAAGCTGATGAATATCTCTAACGACCGCTTCATACGCACAACGGACGATTATCACAAATCCGCGATTCAAAGGATATTCAAGGCGCTGTACGACCGCGACGAGATTTATAAAGGCACCTACAAGGGGCTGTATTGCACCCCGTGCGAATCCTTTTGGACTGAGACGCAGCTGGTGGACGGCAAATGCCCGGACTGCGGGCGCGAGGTAAAGCACGCGGAGGAGGAAGCGTATTTTTTCCGTCTGTCAAAATACGGCGAAAAGCTGACGGCGCTGCTCCAGAGCGGATATCTTGAGCCGCGCAGCCGCGTCAATGAGATGATAAACAATTTCATAAGACCGGGGCTGGAGGATCTTTGCGTGTCGCGCACCACAATCACATGGGGCGTCCCGGTGGATTTTGACCCCGGGCACGTCGTATATGTCTGGGTGGACGCGCTGTTTAATTATATGACGGCGCTGGGGTTTGAAAACGACCGCTATGACGATATGCGCTTTTGGCCGGCGGATTTGCATATCGTCGGAAAAGAAATCGTGCGGTTTCACTCCATCATCTGGCCGGCGTTTTTGATGGCGCTTGACCTGCCGCTGCCGAAAAAAGTATTCGGGCACGGTTGGCTGGTGTTCGGCGGAGAAAAAATCAGCAAATCCAGATCGCAGGGGAAAAGTGTAATTGACCCATTGATACTGGCGCCCCGCTATGGCGCGGACGCGCTGAGGTATTATCTGCTGCGTAGCTTTCCGTTCGGCTCGGACGGCGATTTTACGAATGAGCTGCTGGTGTCCCGCATAAACTCTGACCTTGCAAACGACCTCGGCAATCTCGTCTCGCGCACCGTCGCGATGGCGGAAAAATATTTCGGCGGCAGCTTACCCGACACGCGCGAGAGCGGCGAATTTGATTCCGGGCTGATTGAAATCGCCTCAAAGCTGCCGGAGATATACGAGACATATATGGAAAAACTGGCGTTTCACAACGCGCTTGCGGAGATAAACCGCCTCACCGCGCGCGCGAACAAATATATAGACGAGACAATGCCGTGGGCGCTGGCGCGGGACGAAGCCAACACCGCCCGCCTTGCAGCCGTGCTGTACAACCTGCTGGAGTCTGTGCGTGTTACGGCTGTGCTGCTGTCTCCGTTTATGCCGGAGTCCTCTGCGGCGATGCTCACGCAGCTTGGCGTGGAGGAAAATCGGCGGACGTGGGAATCCGTGCAGAGCTTCGGCGGCGGGGATTACAAAAACGTCACACGGGGGGAAACGCTTTTCCCTCGTATCGATATAGATCGCGAAATGCTTGAGCTTGCGGAAATAATAAACGAGGCGACGCGGTAATGATTTTTAAGGATGTATATTTTCTCGGCAGCGACAACGCCGTTCACCGCGGGGACATCGCAGTCCGCGACGGCGTGATTGTATACACCGGCGAGCGGGCGCCTGTCGGCGATTACGGCGAGGTGATTGAAGGCAAGCCGCGCCTTGTGCTGCCGGGGTTTGTGAACGCGCACTGCCACGTACCCATGACGCTTCTGCGCGGATACGGGGAGGGGCTGCCGCTGGACCGGTGGCTGTATGAGCGCATTTTCCCGTTTGAAGCGGAGATGACAGAGGAGGATGTTTACTGGGGCTCGCTGGTCGGGATTGCCGAAATGCTGACCTCCGGCGTCACATCGTTTACGGATATGTACAGCTTTTGCGGCAGCGTTTGCCGCGCGGTGGAGCTTTCCGGCATAAAGGCAAACGTATCGCGCGGGCTGCTCAGTCTTGACGGCGGCGCGCTGCGGGATTCGCAGGGCTTTTACGAAACAGAGCAGCTGTTCGCCGATTGGAACGGCGCGGCTGACGGACGCATAATCGCGGACGCCTCAATTCACGCGGAGTATACAAGCCACCCCGAATTTGTGCGAGAGCTGGCTGGCTTCGCGCGCTCCCGCGACGCGGGCATACATATTCATCTGTCAGAGACGCGCAAGGAGCATAATGAATGTGTGGAGCGTCATAATATGACTCCGACGCAATACTTTGAACACTGCGGAGTTTTTGAATCGCGCGTGACGGCGGCGCACTGCGTACACGTCACGGGGGAGGATATGGCGCTGCTTGCGCGGCATAAAGCCACCGCGGCGCACTGCCCGACCAGCAATTTGAAGCTCGGCTCCGGCATTGCCCCCGTTCCCGCGATGATAAAAACGGGCGTTGCCGTCGCGCTCGGCACGGACGGCGCTTCAAGCAACAATAATTTGAATATGCTTGAAGAAATTCACCTCGCGGCGCTGATTCACAGCGGCGTGGCGGAGGACAGCGCCATCCTCCCGCCCGGTGAAACGCTGCAGCTTGCGGCGCGCAACGGCGCGCTATCACAGGGCAGGGAGAACACGGGCGTAATAGACGCCGGATATAAGGCTGATTTTGCCGTTTTGAGTCTGGACAGCCTGCACCTTCAACCGCTGCATGATATTTTAACGGGCGCTGTTTACGCCGCGCAGTCGGGGGACGTGGAGATGACCGTGGTGGACGGAAAAATCCTCTACAGAGACAACAGGGTGCAAACGTTTGACGTGCGCGAGGCGGTGGAGAAAGCCACCGCAGCCGCGCATAGAATCGCCCGCTTGCTGCCGTAAAAAACGGGGCAATATCGAATATTTTCAACGAAAGGTGAGGGAAACAAAATGAAAAGAAGAATTATGAGGTCAATCGCGTGCGTTATGCTTGCGGCAGCGCTGCTGCTGCCGATGGCTTGCGAAAAGGCGCAGGATCCGCAGGAGGCGTTTGACAGCTTCACGGCGGAAATTTTCCGCTATGTAGCGGAGGGGGACACCATCTCGGCGAATTTCCTTGTGGCAAACCGCGAGACATATGGGCTTAAATCCTTCCCCGACGCGCCCGCGACGCTCGGAGAATTCGGCGCGGACGCCATCACAAAGGAAATCGAATACGCCCAAAAGACGCACGACAAGCTGAAAACCTTTGACCGCGAAAAGCTGACAGAGGACAGGCAGCTGACATATGACGTGCTGGACTCAAGCCTTTTAACAGAGCTGGCGGACGGCAAGGCGGAGCGGTTTGTATACTACGCCGAGGCGCTTAGCCCGACAATCGGCATACAGGCGCAGCTTCCGGTTATCCTTGCGGAATACAACTTTGACGGGACGAAAAATCTTGACGAATACATCGCCCTGCTCGGTGAAATTCCGGGCTATTTCGGACAGATAGAGACGTATGAGCACGAAAAATCCGAAAAGGGGCTGTTTATGTCGCGCGAGACGTGCGACGACATCATATCGCAGTGCGAGGATTTTATAGCCTCCCCCGAAACAAACCTGCTGATTACGCATTTTGAGAGCTTCATCGACGGAATTGACGAGCTGACGGACGAGGAAAAGACCGCGTACAAAACAAAAAACCGCGACGCGGTGCTGGGCAGCGTGATACCGGCGTATGAATCCCTGATAACGATGCTGGGCGAGCTGCGGGACACAGGCGCGCCGTCGGGCGGGCTGGGGAACTATCCGCTGGGCGAGGAATACTATGAGTATCTTGTCCGGAACAACGTGGGTACGCCCAAAAGCATCGCGGAGATTGACAAGGAAATCGACGCCGCGATGGAGGACGCGATAAACGATATGTACGCCGCGATGTTCTCCGGCGGGGACGATGTTCTCAGTGAGGACATTATGAACCCATTCACCGCAAGTGACGACCCGCGCGAAATGCTGCTGTATTTGAAGGATGCCATGCTGCGCGATTATCCCGCACTTTCGCACGATGTGGAATTCAGCGTCAACTATGTGGATGAATCGCTGTCCGAGCATTTATCGCCCGCGTTTTATCTTGTCCCGCGCATCGACGACGAAAAGGAAAACAAAATATACATAAATCCCGGCGCGGAGACGGGAACCTCGCTATTCACCGTGCTGGCGCACGAAGGCTTCCCCGGGCATATGTATCAGCGAAATTATTATAAGCAGACATCTCCCGACCCCGTAAGAAGCGCGCTCAACTTCACGGGATATTCCGAGGGCTGGGCTGTCAGCGTGGAAAAGCAGTCCTATTATTACAGCGACCTTTCCGAGGCGGCAGCCGGGATGATGTATGCCAGCCAAGCCATCAATTATCTGGTGATGGCGAAGGCGGACATCGGCGTCAATTATCACGGCTGGGGCAAGGATGAGCTGTCGACGTTCCTCGTCGGCTATGGCATTGCGGACAGCGATGTGGTGAACGAGCTGTACAAATCCTGCGCCGCCGAGCCGGGCAATGTGATGTCCTACGCATTCGGCAGCGCGGAATTTCAACGCCTGCGCGATATCGCGGAGGACACGCTGGGCGACGACTTTGAGCTGAAGGCGTTCCACGAAGCAATGCTGAAAATAGGACCGGCGTCCTTTGACGTCGTCGAAAAATACCTGAAGGTTTGGCTGGACGCTCAAACAAGCGGCGAAACGGGGCTTGCCGATGCCGCGTAGCTGAGGGCGGTGTGCGTATAAAGAACGCGCCGGGGGCAGCAGCCCCCGGCGCGTTTTGTGTGTTGCGTGTTGCGTTCCTACTTCGACTGCGCGACGAGCCACGCAATCAGCGTAGTAACAGCGGCGTCGCGGTGTGTTTTCGTGTAGGTGGTGTTTTCGGCTGTCAAATATGAGCCGGTGGAGCTTTGCAGGTTATTGAGCGCCGCCCCCCACGCGATGCCGTGACCATTGGTAAGTCCGCCGCTCGGCAGCTTAAATTGGGGACCGAACTGCCCGCTCACGCTGTCGGAAAACACGGTGTAGCGGCTGTCAACAGTGGCTTTTTCGAGCAGAGCCTTTATAAAGGCTTGCGAATACGACGTGCCGACGGTGGTAAGCCCCTCGGAATTGCTGTGGAACAGCCAAATGGGGAGAGCCTTCAGAGTCTCGGCGACGCCGTCGTCCGCCGAATAGCCGGAGCCGTTGTACAGCGTGCGATATGTCGGGCTGCAGGGGAATGCCGCGGCGAACTTAATGCCGTGAGTGATGGTGCTTGCCGCGTTGGCAGCCTCGCGCGCCATAAGCATCGTCATACCGCCGCCGACGGAGAAGCCGCCGATGTAAATACGGCTTGTGTCGATATCGGGGTGCGCCTTAACGAAGCTGTCTATCAAATCAAATGCCAAATCGACTTGGGTGGCGCCGCTATCACCCCAGCGATGCTCCATACCGATTACGGGGTGAACATTGGCGGAGGGGGCAAGGATATACGCGCCGCTTGAACCGAACAGCTTTTGATATTCCTCGCTTGCCCATTTGGCGATATAGTTCGGGGAGGCATCACTGTCAGAGAAGAACGTATCCCACGCGTTTGTCCCGAAGCCGGAGCCGTGGAACCACACAACAAGCGGGACGGAACCGGCGGAGGCGTTGGCAGGCGTCGGGTCATAGTAGGCATATTTCAGCGGAGAGGTCGGCGTGGAGCTTCCGCCCGCCGGGATTTCCACCTTAAATTTTTTGATATTCGCGAGCTTGTCGGCGGCGATGGGCGCGGGCTTTAGGGCGGTGTCCGGGTTGTAGATGTACAGCGTTTTAAGGGTGCTGCCCTCTACAACAGCCCAATAATGCATAGCGTTGTTATTGATGGCGGAGAGCTCGGCGGCTGTCACAACCGCGAAGGGGGAAGAGGCTCCGGAGAAATTATAGAGCTTCGCTCCGGCGGTGTTGTACGTTTTCGGGTTCACACCGAGGCTGACGGTGCCGTTACCGCCGACGACGCCATAGCCCTCTTGGATGCCTTCAAAGTCCGCGTAAAACTCTGTGATATAGCCCTTGCCGTCCGTTTTTACGCGAAAAACGCCGGAGCTGTAGGTGATGAACATATCGGGCGAAAACGCGGAGTCAAGCACGGGCAGACTGCCGTGGGCGCCGCCGTTGGCAAAAATTTCGCCGTCAAACAGCGCGGAAACCGATCTGTACGGGGTTTCGCCTCTGGCGGCGGTGGCTGTCGTCAGCGAAAGCGCCACAATATCGCCGTCAACGCCCTTAAAGGGCTTGACAAATCGCGCCTTCAGCTCGATTTTAGTGCCGGAATCGGCAGTTACGGGATTATCAAAATCCCATGCCGTCTCTCTGGAAACGGGATATTGCATCCCGAACATATCCATCATTTCGGTAACTGAGGTGTACCACTCCGTGAACATATAGCCGTCAATTTGCGGATCGGCGGGTCTTGCAACACGGGCTCCGCGGGGAACGCGCTGCGTGGCGGGCAGGGCGCCCTTCAACGTCCCGGCTCCGCCGTCGTATGTGAATGTGACAGTGGTTTCAACGCTCTCGACCACAAAACCTTCCTCCTTAGCGGCTTCCGCTGAAACGGCGCCGGCGTCAACAAGAATCGAGATGAGCTTTGCTCCCACGGCTATGTTTTCGGCGTCCAGCGCGGACAGAGAAAGTACGGCGAGCGAGCCGCGCGTGACTTCGTTGTTCGCAGCGTTGTATTCGCCGTTTGTAATGCCGAGCGCGTCAGTCTTTTCCCACGCCTTATCCCACGTGAAATCCACGCCGTCCTTATATCCCAGCGCGCGGAGAATAAGCGTTAAGAACTGCGTCGCCGTCACGGATGAATAGGAGTCAAAGGAATCTGCGGATGCGCCGAGGATTATGCCGTTGGCGTGGGCGTATCCGATTTCGGACTCCGCCCAGTCGGGAACGTCCTTAAAAGGAAGTGACCACTTTTCGTTGCCGGCTTCCTCCGCCTTGCCCAGCAGACGCACGATCATAACAGCCGCCTGTGCGCGTGTCACGGAGTCGTCAAGCGCAAAATTCGGAGAGCCGTCCGCTGCTGTACCGGCGCCCTTTAACAGTCCGAGACGGAACAGAGACTGCGCGGCAGACTCCGGAGCCTTGGCGTCGACACCGAGCGCCGGGGTTACAATCAGGAGAAGCAGAGACATTACGGTGAACAGGAAAACAAGTCTTTTTGCGGTACGAGATTTCAAAAATAACACCCCTTAAAAATTTCGTTTGCCGACATGCGGCTTCAGGCGCATTAACAGCTTGTCCCGCAGTTATCGGCACCCGTATTATACGCTCATTTTTTATGAAGCGCAAGACCACTGGGTTCAATATACTCCAATCGAATACAGCATTGCATTTTTTGTTCGAGTCGCCTCGTATATTTATAATCCTGCATTCGTAGCATTGAGGTTACTAACTAGGTACATTAAGGCGTGTAGTTCTCTGCTTGTTTTGTGAACATTTCAGCATACTTGCCGTCTAATGACATCAATTCATCGTGTGTTCCAACTTCCGCAATCTTACCACCATCGACTACCAAAATGCGGTCGGCATGGCGGATTGTGGACAGTCGATGCGCAACCATAATTGTTGTAGTAGCATTTGCACGGTTGAATATCTGCCGTGTCAACTCATATTCTGCAATCGGGTCGAGAGCGGATGAGGGTTCATCAAGCAATAATAGACCAAAGTTACCGCAATTTAGTCTTGCCAGACTCAGTTTCTGAATTTGTCCGCCGGAAAGCACTAAACCATTTGCATCAAATTCTTTTGTCACATCGGAATCGATGTTATTAATTAAGTCGACTAGACCGTTATTTTTCAAAGCCTCACACAATTGCACTGAATTTGCATTATTGTATAATTGCAGATTTTCCGCTAGCGTTGCGGCGTAAATATTTGAATGTTGAAATGCAACTCCAATTTTCAAACGCAAGGCTTTTACGTCATATTCTTTCACGTTTTTCTTGTTTATCAAAATTTCGCCCGAATCCGTGTCATATAAACGCAGAATCAATTTTGTCAATGTTGTTTTACCTGCACCATTTTCGCCTACTATTGCAATTTTTTCACCTTCCGCAATAGAAAATGTGATACCATTCATTGCGAAATCTGGGTTGTTGGGATATGTAAATTTGACGTCGTTAAAGTCAATTTCAAATTTATTTTCTGGTGGTAAAATGCCTCCTGCTGTTTCTATTTTAGATTCCAAATTAAAAAAGCCGCGTATTATATTTGCCGATTGCGTTATTTGGGTTATCTGCGGAAATATGAACGATAGTGTACTTAAACTACTAGACAACACAGCCGCTGCTGCAATTATGGTTGCGTATTCACCAACACTTTTTATTTGACCGTTTAACAGTCCGAGCGCAACGTACAATATGACACAGTAGTCAGCTATTTTTGCCGACCATGCCGAGCCTACTGCATAATAGCCGAGCTTGATTTGTAACTTTCGGGCAAAATTTACGAACACTTTGGCGTTAACATTAAAACGCTTACCGATAATATCTGCGATTTTTGTACTTTTAAGGTCGGCGGCATAATTGTTTTGCTGGTACACTCGTGTAGCGTAATCCATTTTTCGTTGCAATTCCATATGTTCCGGCATTAAATTCATTTGGAACGCAACCATTTTTGATTGAATTACAATGGACAGTAGCGAACCAATAACAATAATCAGAGTTATTGGCCAGCCTATTTGCGCGATTACAGCTAGCATAGCAACAGCTGTAGCGATGCCTGTCAACAGTTGCACCATGGTTGCCATTGTGTTTTTTGAACTGTTAGCATAATTGTTTATTGTTAAACTCAATTGATTGAAGTATTGAGGGTCATCAATCCAACGAAAATCTGTGCGCAAAGCCTGTTCAAAAACTATTTCTTTAATACGTGTAGAGATATATTCAGTTTTCCATCCGCGATAAAAATCCTGTACCCCATTTTGCACAAGATACGACGCTGCCCATACCGCAAAATATAGAATCACGGTCTGTATTATTGCCGACAAAGGCTGCTCTGCTAACACATTATCAATTACTACCTGCGCAATTGTGGCACTTGCAATCTGCCCAACAGGAGCCGCAATAATTGCACCAACAATAGTCAGAACCACAAGTAACTTGCCGTACTGCCAATATGGGTTGAACAGGAATAGAAAATCTCGTGCTATTTGCCTAACTTTATTCATTTGTTTCAATCTCCTTATTACAAACAGAATCGTTTTCGTCTTTACCGAGTTTCGAGATAGGATGCGCATGGATAACGAAACGATCTCCAAATTCTGACTTGATATAGTCAAAAAATTCGAAGATACGAACCATCACGTCTTCATTATAGTTTACGCGTAACAATACATATAAATTCGGCGAACTGATATCGGCAATAGCATGGAGATTTTCGATTATCTTTGACCATGTACCATCGCCACTTGCGAGTTGCCTTAATTTGTCATGCGTATCTTCAAACCCATCAACGGTGATTTGATAACCGTTGATTCCAACCTCACAGTATGCCTTAAAGTCCTCAATTGTGAGAAGATATGCGTTGGTAGTCATAAATCCGCTGACTTCAACCGAATCGGCGATACTCGTCCGCAGCTTCTTCATAAACGCCACAATCTCAGTCTTGAAAAGTGTGGGTTCACCGCCAAACCATGATATCACAATTTTCTTGCAATAATTGTTTGAGATGTAATTTTTCACAAAATTTATGATACCATCTATTGTATCTGACTCCATAACCTTACCATCGTATCCTTCATAACAATACTTGCACCTGAAATTGCACGCCTCGCTCAGAATGACAATAACAGTCAGAGTGCCGTTGCAATGGTTATAGTCGTCATACACCAATTCCAACATTTTGTACGGATCGTAAGATGCCTTACGGACAAAATCTCCAGACACTAACTTCTCAAGTACAGAACTTTCGCTTCCTTGATTTCCCTTCAAAATCGCAGATAAATCTTCTCGTTCATCGTTTGACACGCACATTAGGATTCGGCCGTTGAAAAAATTGAATAATGCCGAATACTCCGGCGTTTCAAAAGCATATACAAATGGACTAACGGAATACACTATAGTAACCCTCCTACAGATCAAATACGCGTAGCAAATAACGCAAATTATAGTGTGTCATCCGACCTTGATGATGTATTGCGAGATTTTACGATGTGACCGTCTCAATTGTATCTATGTCAGCAAGAGTAAGTATTGCTACATCCTGCATTATGATCGATTACACAATTAGGATTTGCGCAATATCCGTTTAAACACCCCATCGAGTTGGTTGATCCCCCGCAAGCACTATTTGAACAGGTAACATAGTTTCCTGAGCACCCGCTGTTGGAAATTAACGCAAACGGTTGGAAGATGGAAAATTCCAACATATCGGTTCCTCATTTCATAAAATTATTTTAATTATTATTGTACTGGAAATCGCCGGATGACACACTACCAGTAGAATACTCCGGTTTATCTGCCTTGTCAAGCGTTTTTTGAAAAATTTATTCGCGGGGTAAGTTGTAAAATGAATTGCCCAAAAGAAAGCAGTCCATCCGGAGTCAAAATCTGATACAATGAAGATGCGAACTCAAGGATTTGTGCACATCGCCAAAAATAAACTTTCTAAAAAA
>JAIRRO010000075.1 GCA_031255955.1 Oscillospiraceae bacterium | reverse complement strand
TGCCACGGCGCGCGTCCGAGCGCGACGCGCTGACGCCGCTGGTGATAGCCGGGGGCGCGTGCTGTTTTAATCCGGAGCCGATGGCGGACTTTTTTGACCTTTTTCTTATCGGTGAGGGCGAGGAGCTGAATATCGAGGTATATGAGCTGCTGCGCTCGGCGCGCGCGCGCGGACTTACAAAGCGCGAATTTTTGCTTGAGGCGGCGGGCATTTCCGGCGTATATATACCATCGCTGTTCGATGTGAGCTATAACGCGGACGGAACCATTGCGGCGATAACGCCGCTTGCCGATATAAAAATGCCGGTAACCAAGCGCGTCGCCGCAGATTTCTATAACTCCGCGCCGCCGTCGCGCGCCGTCGTGCCGTCCACAGAGATTGTTCACGACAGGGTGTCGCTGGAGCTGTTTCGCGGGTGTATACGCGGATGCCGCTTTTGTCAGGCGGGCTATATCTATCGCCCGGCGCGCGAGCGCAAGCCGGAAACGCTTGTTGAAAACGGCATAAAAGCGCTGCGCGATTCCGGCTATGACGAGCTTACGCTGCTCTCCCTCTCAACAAGCGACTATACACAGCTGCTTACGGTGTGCGATGGGCTTTTGGAATATTGCGAGCCGCGGAATATATCCCTCTCCCTGCCATCCCTGCGCGCCGACAATTTTTCGATGGAGCTTATGAGCCGCGTGCAGCGCGTGCGGAAATCGGGGCTGACCTTCGCACCGGAGGCGGGCAGTCAGCGTCTGCGCGATATCATCAATAAAAACGTCACAGAGGAGGAACTGCTGAACACCTGCCGCGTGGCGTTTGAAGGCGGCTGGAGCAGCGTTAAGCTGTATTTTATGCTGGGCTTGCCCGGGGAAACGGACGAGGATGTGCTTGCCATAGCGGAGCTGAGTAACCACGTGCTGCACACGTGGAGACAGCACGCGAAGAACAAGAATCGCGGTGTTCGAATCACCGTTTCAACGTCCTGCTTCGTGCCGAAGCCGCACACGGCGTTTCAGTGGTCGCCGCAGATCCCGCGTGAGGAATATTTGCGCCGCGTAAAGCTGCTGCGTGAAAATATGCGGGCAAAATCCGTATCATATTCGTGGCACGACGCGGACACGAGCTATATAGAGGCGATACTATCCCGCGGGGACAGGCGGCTCGGCGCGGTGGTAGAGGAGGTACACAGACGCGGCGGCAGACTTGACGCTTGGGGAGAGTATTTTGACATCACCCGTTGGATAGCGGCATTTGAAGCCTGCGGCATTGATCCGGAGTTTTACTCGAACAGACAGCGGGAGTACACGGAAATATTGCCGTGGAGCGTCATATCCTCCGGCGTTGACGCGAGCTTTTTGATATCAGAAAACGAAGCGGCGCTGAGGGCTGAGACGACGCCAGACTGCCGCACGGGGTGTTCTTCCTGCGGAGCCGCGCGTCTTTGCAACGAGGGCGTATGTTATGAGTAAGGCACGTCTGCTTATGAGCAAGCTCGGCGCGGCAAAATATATATCGCATCTGGATTTTATGCGAACGGCGCGGCGGGCGTTTATCCGCGCGGAGATACCGCTGCGGTATTCAGAGGGGTTTAACCCGCATCCGCTGATGAGCTTCGCCCTGCCGCTTTCCGTGGGGCATGAAAGCGTATGCGAGTTATTGGATGTTGAAACAACAAGCGCCCTACCGCCGGACGCCATAAAACGCCTGAATGCCGCGCTGCCGGAAGGGATTTTCGTATCGGAGATTTATGACGGCGGGCAAAAGCCCGGACTGCTGCGTTGGCTGGAGCTGGAGGGCAGACTGCATTATGACGGCGGCATACCGGACGGCGCCGTGGAGGCGTTGGGGGAGTTATTCGCAGCCGAAACGCTTGTGATACCGCTTCGAACAAAGCGGGGAGAGCAGGAAACAGACATCGCGCCGCGGCTGCGCGGGGCGGCGTTCACGGACGCGGGCGGCGGCGTAATCGCCGTGCGCGCCGTGGTGTCCGCGCAAAATCCGACGCTTAACCCGAACGCCATAGCAACGGCGGCGCGCATTATCGGCTTAGAGCCGAGCTTCGCCGAATGGCGGCGCGTTGAGATATATGACGCGGATTTGCGCGTGTTTCGATGATTATTTCAGCTCGACGACGGTGACGCCCAGATCGCCCTCGCCATAACGTCCGGCGCGGAACGATTTAATGCCGCGCTCGCCGCGTAGCGCGCCTTGCACAGCGGCGCGCAGCGCGCCCGTACCCTTGCCGTGGATAATCGTCACGGTTTCCAGATGCGCAAGCCGCGCGGAATCAAGATAATGCTCTAATATCGGCAGCGCGTCGTCGGCTGTCATACCGCGCAAATCAAGCTCGCGCGGGGCAGGCGGGCGCGATGTATCCGAATTTTTTGAGCCGCTGCCGCCCTCTGAGGCGGCGGAGGCTTTTTTCTTTTTGCGGGAGCTTGCCGCGACGCGGCGAACCTCCTCCGGCTTCGCTGTGATTTTCATCGAACCGGCGGTAAGCTCCAGCGTCGCGCCGCTTATCGCCGACACCTCCGCCGTCGTGCCGAATGCCAGAATACGAACGGTGTCGCCGACTTTTATATCGCCGGGGATTACGTTTTCCGAGTCCTCCGCGTCGGAGATGGCTATCGGCGCTGAGGAATCCAGCTCGTTGAGATTGCGGAGAACATCCGGCACCAAGGCGTTTATTGCGTCAATATCGCCCTCGTCACGCGCGGCGCGGCGGATTTCGCGCAGCTCCGCGATGATGGCGTCCGCGTGGGCGCGCGTTTCGTCTAGTATGCGGCGCGATTCGCGACGCGCCTCGATAGCCAGCTTTTCGCGCTCGCGCTCCAGCTCCGCGCGGTATTTTTCCGCAAGGCGCGCGTCGCGATCCGCCGCGGCGCGGAGGCGGTAAGCCTCGTCGCGCTCGTTTTCCGCCGAGCGTCGGGCGCTTTCAAGCTGACCGACGGCTTCCTCAAACGAAATATTCTCTCCGGAAACGCGCTCCCGCGCGCCCTCTATCACAGATTCCGGCAAGCCCAGCCGTCGCGAAATGGCAAAGGCGTTGCTTCTGCCCGGCACACCGATAAGCAGCCTGAAGGTCGGGCGCAGCGTCTCGACGTCAAACTCGCAGGAGGCGTTTTCAACGCCTTCCTGCGCCAGCGCGTAGGTTTTAAGCTCTGAATAGTGCGTTGTCGCCGCGATGAGCGCGCCGCGCCGCCGCGCGTATTCGATGACGGATATGGCAAGCGCCGCGCCCTCTACGGGGTCGGTGCCTGCGCCCAGCTCGTCAAACAGCAGCAGACAGGGATATTCACATTCGGCAAGAATTTTCACAATGTTTGTCATATGCGAGGAAAACGTGGAAAGCGATTGCTCTATCGATTGCTCGTCCCCGATGTCGGCAAGAATTTTTTTAAAAACCGGCATACGGCTGTCAGACTCCGCGGGGATATGCAGCCCGCACTGCGCCATAACGCAAAACAGCCCCAGCGTTTTAAGCGCCACGGTTTTGCCGCCCGTGTTCGGTCCTGTGATGACCAGCGTGTCAAACTCCCCGCCGAGCTTTAGGTCTGTCGGAACGGTTTGCGCGGGGTCAAGCAGCGGGTGACGGCAGCGGCGCAAGATAAGCCCACCGTCTGAAGCTGAGTCTATCAGCTCCGGCTCGTGCGCGTTCAGACGCTGCGAGAGCTTTGCCTTGGCGAAAATTAAATCCAGTGCCGTAAGAAGCTGAAAATCCGAGATAATTTCTTCCCCGAAGGTGGAAACATCGGCGGTAAGGTCGATAAGAATCCGCTCGATTTCCTGCTTCTCCTTCGCCATAAGCTCGCGGATTTCGTTGTTGATTTGCACAACGCCCATCGGCTCGATGAAAAGCGTTGCGCCGGAGGATGAAATTTCATGCACCAGCCCCGGTATGACGGATTTGTGGTCGGCGCGCACCGGCACGACATAGCGGTCGTTTTTTACGGTGATAATATTCTCCTGCAACGCCTTTTGATATGTGGGAGAGGTGATTATTTTGTTTAGCGCAGAGCGTATGCGCTCACCGGCGGCGCGCATACGGCGACGAATATCGGAAAGCTCGCCGCTGGCGGCGTCCGCTATCTCATCGACGCCGATAATGGCGGAGGAGATTTTATTTTCAAGAAATTTATTTGTGCGCAGGGCGTAAAAGAGCGCGTCCACGGATGTATGCCCAACCCTGTCGCGCGCGTAAGCCGCGCAGTCCGACGCCGTGCGCAGCAGAGCCGCGATTTCAAGCAGCTCTGAGGTGTTCAACATACCGCCGATTTCGGCGCGGCGCACGGCGGCGCGGATATCGCGCACACCGGTAAAGCCGGGGGCGCCCTTAGAGAGCATCATCGTGCGGGCGGCGGAGGTTTCTTCAAGCAGCGCCCGCGCCTCATGAATATCCGTCACGGGGGAAAGGGCAGCTGAGGCGTCCTTCGCCGGTTGGGATACGGCGCAGTCAGAGAGCATATCAAGAACGGCGGGCAGCTCCAGCGTGCGGATGGATTTTTCAAAAAGAGTCATTTTTTCAGTCCTTTATATCCTTAACCGAATTGTAATAGTCGAGCGCGCCGAAGCGGCGGTCGAGCTGTGAAATCAAATAATCCTCGCTGACGCGCGTCAGCTCGGTATATGAGGGCAAATTAAACGAATAGAGCTTTTTTGCGGGGCAGGAGACGATATATCGCAGCGCGGAAAATGTGTCGGCGTCCACGGGGCGCGTAAATCCGCTGCCGGAGAGGGATGAAGAGGCTAGCTCCGGGGCATAGCCGGAGAGACACATCAGGCGCGTTTCAAACGCCGGTTTAATAACATCAACAGGGCGCGCGCCGAGGGATAAGGCATACAGCGCGTTAAGCCCGAGAGAGAGCAGTGCAGTGCTTTGGGCGTCCTCGTCGGATACCGCCTCCAGCAGCTCCGCAAAATATATGCCGAGCGCGAAGCGCGGCAGATCGCGCGAGAGCTCATCGAATTGCTCTATGATGTGCGCCTCGGTCAGCGTCCAGCGCTCGCGCGTGTTAACAAGCGTCATTTCGGAGAACGCCAGCGGCTGCACGGACGCCGCAATGCGGCTGTTTTTACGCAGCGCGCCGCGCGCCGATATGGTGAGCTTCCCGGCGTCGGCGGTCAGCGCCGTGAGTACGCGGGAGGATTCTTTATAGACAGAGGAGCGCAAAATGAGAGACTTTGTCGTGAGATACATAGCGCGTCAGGCTTCCGAATAACCCAGATTGCGGAGCTGCGCGTCGCTGTCGCGCCAGTTCTCCCGAACCTTTACCCAGGTTTGTAAAAACACGCGCGCGCCCATAAAACGCTCTATATCCAGCCGCGCAAGCTGACCGATTTTTTTCAGCATATCGCCGTTCTTGCCGATAATCATACCCTTATGGCTGGCTTTTTCGCAATAAATCGTAGCATCCACGTCAATAATGGGGTCGTCCTCCGCGCCGCGCTCGGAATATTTCGTAATCTCAACAGCGGTGCCGTGCGGCACCTCGCGCTGGAGGCAGATAAGCAGCTTTTCGCGAATAAGCTCTGATATAATCTGCCGTTCCGGCTGGTCGGTGACGACGCCCTCCGGGAAAAGCCACTGCCCCTCAGACGCAAATTTTGTTATCTCTGTCAGCAGCAGATCGACGCCCTCTCCCGTTTTTGCGGAAATCGGCACCACGGCAGCGAAGTCGAACGCCTCTGAATACACAGCCGCAACGGCAAGCAGTTCATCCCGCTTCACGGTATCCAGCTTGTTGATGACAAGCACAGCGGGGACGCCTGTCTCGCGCACACGGTCAATAAGCAGCGCCTCCTGCGCGCCGATATTGGGAATGGGCGCTACAATCAGCAGCACGGCGTCAACGCCTGCTACACTCTCGCGCACCAGCCCCGTCATATAGCTGCCCAGCTTTGTGCGCGGCTTGTGAAAGCCCGGCGTATCAAGCAGGACAAGCTGTGTATCGTCGCGGCTGACAACGCCGAAGATACGGTTGCGCGTCGTTTGAGGCTTGCTTGAGACGATGGCGATTTTCTCACCTGTCAGCGTATTGATGAGCGTGGATTTGCCGACGTTCGGGCGACCGACAATTGAAAGCATTACGTTTCGCATATGTTTATTTCCTCTTTTGTTATTACGGAATTTCAGGCAGGGATTTCAGGCTCGCCGAGATCGCACAGCTTCAGGATTTCGCGCTCGCGCAGGCGCATCACGGTGTTCGGGTCCTCGTCATCCTCCGCGTGGTCATAGCCCAATAAATGCAGCACCGAATGGACGACAAGCGCCGCTGTTTCGCGCTCCGGTGTGCGGACGGGATTTTCCGCTTGCCGCATAATATGCTCTGCCGACAGGATAATATCGCCCAGCGGCAGCCGTCCGGAGGATAAATCAGGCTCGCCGTCGTCCGGGTCAAACGCGCCGGGGGTGAAGGAGTACATCGGGAAGCTTAAAACGTCCGTCGGCGCATCGATATTTCTGAAGGCGTTGTTGATGCTGCGTATACCGAAGTCGCCGGTGATAAGTACGCTTACCTCGCAGCTTACGCCGACGCCCTCATAGGCAAGCGCCGTTTTTACAATGCGCTTTATGAGCATGGCGCTAACGCGCGGGGTTTTATCGGGAGCGTCGTTTTTGACATAAATTTTATGGCGCATAATCGGTGAACACCAGCCCTTTACCGCTTTTTCCGTGACGGCGACGGAATGCCCGAGCCGGGGGAGGGTGCGCCGCCGCGCTTTTCGTATGCCTCAATTATCCGCTGCACAAGCACGTGCCGCACGACGTCGGACGCCGTTAAGCGGCATATCGCAACGTCCTGTATGCCCTCCAGCACACGCATAGCATCCTTCAAACCGGAGGTTTTGTCAGGCGGCAGGTCGATTTGCGTAATATCGCCCGTAATGACGATTTTAGAACCGAAGCCCAGCCGCGTCAGGAACATTTTCATCTGCTCCTTTGATGTGTTTTGCGCCTCGTCAAGAATTATAAACGAATCGTCCAGCGTGCGCCCGCGCATATATGCCAGAGGGGCGACCTCAATATTCCCGCGCTCTAAGTATTTGTTATAGGTTTCCGCGCCGAACATCTCAAAAAGCGCGTCATACAGCGGGCGCAGATAGGGGTCTACCTTGCTTTGCATATCGCCCGGCAGAAAACCGAGGCGCTCACCGGCTTCAACGGCGGGGCGCGTCAGAATTATCCGGTTAACGGTTTTGTCCCGAAACGCCTCAACGGCGGCGGCGACAGCCAGATATGTCTTGCCCGTTCCGGCGGGACCGACGCCCAGCGTAACGGTATTCTTTTTTATCGCCTCTACATATGTTTTCTGCCCCAGCGTCTTCGCCTTAATCGGCTTGCCCTTTGCCGTGATGCAGACAACATCGCTTAAAAGCTCGCCAACTTTATCGTCCTGACCATTCTTCACAAGACCGAGGATATAGCGCACGCTGCGCGAATCGATGTTCTCGCCCTTTGAGGCAAGCGTTAAAAGTCCGCGAATGGAACGCTCCGCCTCAGAGGTGCGCTCCGCGTCGCCCGATATGACAAGCTCGGAATTGCGGTCGGTAATCCGCACATCAAGCTCCGTTTCGATAAGACGCAGGTTTTCGTCAAACGAGCCGAACACGCTGATGACATTCTCCAGCCTGTCCACGTTCATTGTAATTTCCGGCATCGGGTTCCTCCTTTTGTATTGCTTTGGTATAATTAAAAATTTTCGCCGTCAGTGTATCTTAGAAAACTCTGATTTGGACAGCTCCGATTTGGGCAGCTCCGCTTCGGTGAAGCCGCGCGCTTCGGCGATTTGCTCGCGGCATTCAGCGCGCAGCGTGACCGTCACAGCGCCGTTTTCCTCACGCGTGTCCCAGACAACGGCGATAATTTCTCCGTCGCCGACGGCGTCGCGCAGCCGCTTTGTAAGTCCGCTTTTCAGCGTAGCTTCCGCCCGCTCAAGGCTCTGCCGCGTCGAAACGGGTTCATAGCGGAGAAAGCTGTCGGTGACGAGAGACACGGGCAGCAGCCCGCCCCCGGGCAGGGTAAGCCTGCGCGTCTCCGTGATTTTATCATAGCTTGACCACAGAATTCCACTACTAAAATATAAATTTATCTTTTTTCCGGCGATTATTATCGCGCGGCGGCGCTTTTTTTCGCCCGTATAGCGCTTGACGACGCTCGCCGAGGGCATTTTCGCGGAGAATTCGTACCATGTCCGAGCTTCAATTTCGGCTAAGGCATGCACTGCGCGTCTGCCGCTGCCGCGGCTGTCAAGGATTCCCGTGACAAGCAGCTCGCCCTTTTCAACGGTGTCGCCCGGCTTAACCAGCGCGGCGCCCTCCAGCACGCTCAGCTTCAAAATAACGCCGGATTTTTTGGCGACGACCATAGACGGCGTGTCCCCATACACGATTTCGGGCGGGAGAACGCGCTCGCGCACTAACACATCGGCGCGCGAGCCGCTGATGTTGACGGCGAACCACGAAAGCTCCGGAATTTCAAGAATCAACTCGTTGGCAAGCTGCTCGGATTTTATAGCAGGACCGAACGAGCCATAAGAAAACCCCAGCGTTTTCAGCGATTCCAATATGCGCGCCGCGGGGACGCGCTCGTTACCCAAAACGCGAATATCCCAGACGAAAAGCGACAGCGCGCGCGTGATAAACACGCACATCACAAGTCCGGCGATAAGAATATAGCGGCGGCGCAGCTTGCGAATCAAAACAGGCGCGCCGCGCCGCGTAACGCGCCGTATTTCAAAGCCGTGCTCGCCCGACAGCGGACGCATACGCAGAAAGCCGGAGGCGCGCATATATACGCGCAGCACAACGCCGCCGCGTATTTCACCGGCGTCGGGCGCGTCCCCGACGCGTTCAAGACCCCACAGCTCCACGTCGTTTGACGCGCAGAGATTCAAAAACCTTTCGGGGTGACGGCAGATAATTTCTACGCGCACAACCCCGCGTAACAGACTCAACGCTCTTTGCACGGATAAATAAACCCCTTTTTATGAAATCCTTACGAAAACTCAAGTCGGCTTATATCGCCCGTTATAAGCAGCTCCTCCGCGCTCATAGAACGCAGCTCCAAGGACGCGCCGAAAATACCGAGGACGCTGCGCCCGCAGTTTACGGAAATAAAATCTGTGCCGTATTCCAAAATGCCTCGGTGACGTTCGATATGCAGCCGCCGCGAGCCGAGAAGCGTCAAGCGCGGCGCGCCCGGAAACGCGGGAATATCAAAACGCTCGGCGACGCGCTCTGCCGCCCTGCCTATTCTGCTCATATGCCTTGTTACCGCCTTACAGACAAAATTATGACATATAAATTTATGCTGCGCGAGGAAAAAAACAGAACAAGCGGGCATAGAAATATTGCGAGAGGGGGCGTGGGGTATGCTTGTATCGCGCCGAAAAAAGATAATGGATATTTTAGTAATCGCGGCGCTTGCCGCGGCGGCGGGCGCGCTTGTCGCGTATCCGAACGAATCAATAGCCGCCGCGCGCGACGGGCTGACGCTGTGCGGAAATGTGATTGTCCCGTCGCTGTTCCCGTTTTTTGTGCTGTCCTCGCTTGTCGTGGAAACGGGAGCGACGCGGGTGTTATCCCGCGCGGCGGAGCGCGTTATGAAGCCGCTGTTTGGCGTGGGGGGCGGCTGCGCGGCGGCGTTTGTGCTCGGCTTTATCGGTGGCTATCCTGTCGGCGCGAAAACCGTTATCGCGTTATACGAAAACGGTGAGTGTACGAAAACAGAGGCGGAGCGGCTGCTATCCTTTTGCAACAACTCCGGTCCCGCGTTTATATTCGGCGTGGTCGGCGCGGGGGTGTTCTCCAGCGGAAAAATCGGGCTGCTGCTGTATTTGGCGCACACCGCGGCTTCTATACTGGTCGGCATAATTTTTCGCGGCTGGGGCGGCACAGGAGGGCGCGGCGGGGTGCGCGGACAGCCGCGGCGCATCGGAAAGCCGCTTTCAGAGGCGTTTGCCGCATCCGTCAGCTCGTCCTTCACATCGACGCTGAACATATGCGGGTTTGTGATATTTTTCACGGTTTTTATCAAGCTGCTATTCATATCGGGCGCGCTGCCGGGCATAGCGGAGCTATTGGGGCGCGCCCTTGCCCCGCTCGGCTTTGATGAAATATGGGCGGAGCGGCTGCTAACCGGCGCGATAGAAATATCCTCCGGCGTTTGGACTCTGCGCGGCGCGTCGGGTCAAATCGCGGGGTCTGTTGCAATGGCGGCGTTCATGCTGGGTTGGGCAGGACTATCTGTACATTCGCAGGTGCTGTCATTTATCGGGGAAAGCGGATTATCCGTGCGGACTTATATACTGGGGAAGCTGCTGCAGGGCGTCATATCAGCCGCGCTGATATTCATAACGGCGCGTTTTATCAGCTTGCCGGTGCCCGCCATCGTCCTCGCCGGGCAAGTGGACGGCTACACCGGAATCACATTCGGCAGGGCAATGATAGCCTCAACGCTCGGCGCCGCCATAACCTGCGGTCTCTTTGCGTTGCTGGCGCACCGGGTGGAAAAACGCTGGTGAAGCGGAAAAAATAATGATGCGTAATTTGCCGGGTCAGCGTATCCACATGAATTTAATATTCGGCTCGCCCTGTTCAACCTTGTCCATCTCGTGATGATCGGCAGTCACGCAATGACCACCGGAAACGGACGCTTCGGCGAGTGCGATAGCGTCAGCAAGTGAAATTTTGTACGCGCTTTTCAAACGTCCGGATTCAATTAACTTCGGCAGCGTCAAATCCGTGATTTCCGATTCGTGCTGTCAAGGGTAAAATGTCCAATCGCCCGAAAAAAATTATTCGCGCAATGAAAAAGCCTGCCGCTGCACTGCCACGGCGGCTTTTTCGGATTGCCTCAGTGCAGCGCGCGAAAATATCTGTGCGAAAATATCTGTCTGTAAGATTTTGTTGAAACTGTTTGAAATTTGTGATATAGTGCGACTTTAGTAAGTGTTGCCACGGTGAGCAGATATTTCAAATCACTATTCAAACAACTACAAATATTAAGGGGGGGGCGTAAAGCGTTGGCTGTTTTTCAAAATCAAGAGATAATTTTTTATGAAGAACTCATAGACGCGATGTACAGCGTTTTGCTTGACTACGCGCGGCTGAAAACACCTGACGAGCTGACGGCGGAGGACGTCGTTCAAGAGGCTTGCCTCGTCGCGTGGAAAAAGATTGACGAAGTTATCGCCTCTCCGAATCCGCAAGGCTGGTTGATGAACGCGCTCAAACACCGCATACTCAAGTATTATGAAGCCTCTGAAAACGAGCGGCAAACATCAGAGCTTACCGACGATATACAGGACACATCGCCGCAATTTGACTTATCGGAGGGCGAGCCGGCGTTTCTATCCGTGCTGAACGAACAGGAAAGGCTCATCATCAGCCTGAAGGAGCAGGGGTACACACACAGGGAAATAGCCGAAACGCTCGGCGTACAGCCCGGCACGGTGGATTCCGCCGTTTCGCGGATAAAGGAAAAAATCACTGAATTTCTAAGTAAAAACAGCGGATGAAGAAATAAATAAAAATATTTTTCATTTTGATGCAAGAATTTGCCTCAAAAAAGGGATATACAGTATAGAGGAGGTTTTTTTATGAGTAATCCGTTTTCAGCCGCCGAGCTTGAGGAAAAGTCAATAGCGGAGCTTCGGGCAATCCTGGCTGACGACACGTTGCTGCCGCTTGACGATGATTCCAACACCGGCGCAATTCTTGAGATACTGGAGGTGATAAAACGCAAAGAAAACAAAACGGCTGAGCAGAGCGAGGCGGAACACGCCGCATTTTGGACGGGACTGCTTGACCGTTACGGAGACGAGATACCCGTCCAACTCGAAGATGTAGTGCCCCAACGCAAACGTAAGACCCGTATCAGCAGATGCAGTCCGCAAGGAAATCGAGACCGGTGCACACGCCAT
>JAIRRO010000166.1 GCA_031255955.1 Oscillospiraceae bacterium | reverse complement strand
ATTATGACGGCATACGCCAGCTGAATATCATCGACTGGCTATCAGCCGACAAGCTGTAAACGAATTGCCTGAGACGCGCGGCAGTGCAAACGTCATGCTGTCAAGCGCGAATGAGCCGTACCGCTTGCACAATCCGCGCACTTCCAAGATATTATTCATAATATACCTCCCAAAGCAGATGAAGTCTTTCGATGATTTCTTCATTTACAGAGCGGTGTCGTTTTCGGTATCGTCGGGTTGATTGGGAGCGTACTTACCGCAAAGTATGGCATAGTCGCGAAACGATACCATAAACACGGAAAAACGAACGAGTAAAGGTACACGCTATAAAACCCGCAATGCCCAAAATGAGCCTTGCGGGTTTTATATTCGTCAAAACACCGATTTAGGGCGTTATTTTATGAACGCCCCGACGGCAAGCACGGCAAGGATTATAAGGAAATCCTCGTCCCCGCTTTCCATATATAAAAAGAAAAACAACAGCAGCAGGGCAAGATCCCCAAGCTCTAAGCCTATCGCGGGAAGCCCGATTTTCCGCCGCGCGGGCGGCAGTGTTATCACGGGCGCGACGGCGGATAGCCGCGGCGCGGCGTCGTTTATCCGCGAAAAGCGTCCTGTGTTCCCGACATATCTGTTCATTGTCGCATCAACACCTTATTTTTTATTTGTTTTCATTTATTCCGCCGCGCGGGGCTCCCCGCCCAGCTCCATCATGGCAACGCGGGCAATACGGGCAAGCTTTGCCATCTTTGCCGCCTGTTCTATTTTTCCGCGCCGCGTCTCTGTCAGATACGGCGTTATGGCGCGCAGCAGCGCTTCTTTGTCGTTTTTGGAGTTGTATTCCCCGATGAGCTTGCCGATAAGTCCTATCGTTTTCGGGTCCAGCGAGGACAGCAGCGAGGCGCCGGAAGAAATCACATCCGTCGGTACATCCGTCGGCATTCCGGCGCCGGAGTCCGTACCCGCGCCTTCGGGTGCGCCCTGCGTCAGGGCTTTTGCGATTCCCGCTATTTTCTCCATCTGCTCGGGGTCGGAGAGCAGCTTATCCAGCGTGTCTTGAAAATCGCTCATTTCATCAGTCCCCGCAGCTGCTGCGCCAGTCGCGCGCCTTCCTCCGTTGACAGCGCGGAGCGCACCGCCGACGTTATGGAGGCGATATCCCCCGAGCGCGCCGCGCTTTCAAGGTCCGTGCCGGATAGCAGCGCGCGCACGCGCTTGCCGTCCTCAGACTCGGCAAGGCGTTCAATTTCGCCCCGCCGCCCCGCAAGTTTTTTCAGCTCCGCGGGGCTGAACACATTGTTTACATCAATACCTTTGTTTTCGGGCATACCTCACTCACTCCTCGCCGCTTCTTGACACAGTATATTCGGCGGGCGGCGGGAGTGTGACGGTTGGGTTTATTTTATTTTTTACGCTACAGCTCGAAATCTTCTTTGGTCAGCTTTGTTTTCGGCATGGGTGAGCGCGTTTCCGGCGCTCGCTTCACAGCGTCATATTTGAATCGCGGGCAGCGCGCGTCGCGCGTGGTGATGCCGCGTTTTACGCAGACAATTTCGTCCTCCCCGATGGGGGAGCCGTGGCGGCAATATTCGCAGCGCGGGTCAATATCCTTTCTGAAAAGCATTTGCGGTTGTTCCTTTCATCATATCGCTTGTCATCATATCGCTTGGCAGCCTGTCGCCTGATTTTATTTATCCGCGCGCCGTCTATGCGTCAAGCGCGTTTTCGCCGTCCGGCAGACGGAACAGGCGCGGGTCGGGCTCCCCGACGCGGCAGTCGCCCGCCGTCATTCTGTATATCAGCGTTTCCCCGTCGTATATCTCTGAGGATATCAGCAGCCCGAGGCGCGCGGAGACGCGGCAGAGCGTCACATAACCCAGCGTTCCGGAGGTGTATTGCACGTATATCTCCCCGCCGCCGTTTGTATAGCCCGCGTCGATTATGGCGGAGCGGGGCAGCGCCAGTACGTCCTCATACGTCGGTATCATCTGATATTCATCGGCGCTTCCGCCGCCGGCTTCGGGGGAGAATGCCGCCTCGTCGCCCGTATACCAGACGTATACGCGGCTGCTTGTCACTATGATGTTTTTCTCCGCGCCGCCGGAGGAGGTTCGCAGCGCCGTCGCGCCCGCCATCGCCGAAACGCTGAAATTGTGCACGGAGTTGCCGCCGTCCCAAAAGCTTTCCACCATAATATCGCGCGAGTACGCCGAGGGGCGCTCCAGCGAGGCTATCACCTCGCGCACGTTGTCCGCCGTCACCTCTACAAGGCGGAGTCCGTGCCGCTCCTCCCCGGCGTCGCCGCCTGTGGCGGCGTCGCGCGGCTCCGGCAGCTCAATTTCAATTGAGCTGCCTCCCGTCCGGGACAGCGCGGCGATGGCGCAAATCACAACCACTATGAACACCAGCGTAAACGCGGTGATTCCCAGCATACGGCGCGAGCTCACGGCGCGCCATCCTTTCCGCCGCCGCTGTCCGGACGGGAGGCGTCCGCCTGTGGCGGACGTGCCGGAGCCGCGTCGGGTGCGGCTTCGCCGCCCCGCGTGGAGTCGCCGCCGATATCGTCGGATGCAGCCGGGTCTGTGCCGTTACTCACGCTCTCCCGAGCCGCGCCGCGGCGCGCGCTGAGGATATAAAAACCAACCGCGGCGGCGGCGACAAGCGCCGCGACGACGATAATCGCGCGCACCTCGCCGCTTGTGGTTATAACAACAGCTGCCAGCCCGAGGACGGCGCTGATGGCG
>JAIRRO010000072.1 GCA_031255955.1 Oscillospiraceae bacterium | reverse complement strand
CCGCTTAAAGGAAAATGGCGAGGCTATCGTGGCTGTCATATCACCGATGATTGGGTGTTGGTATACAAGGTTGACGGTGACAGATTAAGACTTATGCTCTCTCGAACCGGCACACACGTTGACGTATACGGACGATAAAACAAGGAGGGAGACGGAAACGTCTCCCTCCTTGTTTTATTTATGACGCAACAACACATTCCCATCCCTCATTACCACAGGCAGGAGCATACCGCGGACGTCTGTTATTTTCTCGCGGATTTCAAGGTAATTGCCGGAATGTCCCGTTGAAAAGCCGTTTTCCTCGCGTTCAAACAGAACCTCCGCCGTTTTGCCGTATTGGGTGGCGATAAAGGCTGCGCGTGTGCGTGCGCCGATGTCGCGCAGGATTGCGGCGCGGGATTTTTTTTCGGCGCTTGGAATTTGATTCTCCATCGCGGCAGCCGCCGTGCCGGGTCTTACGGAATAGGGGAACACGTGCAGGTCGGAGAAGGCGCATTGCTCCAGAAACGCGGCGGTTTCGCGAAGCTCCGCGTCCGTTTCGCCGGGAAAGCCCGCAATTACGTCCGCTGTTACGCCCGCATCGGGGAACGCGCCGCGCAGCCGCGCGAGGAGATCAAGCAGCTCCTGCGGGGTGTATCTTCGCCGCATTCGGCGCAGCGTGGCGGCGCTGCCGCTTTGGAGCGAGATATGAAAATGGTCGCAGACGCGCGGCAGATCTGTCAGCGTTTGAATAAGCTCCGCGTCAACGCGGGACGGCTCAAGCGAGCCGAGGCGAATGCGCGAATCCGGCGCCGCCTTTGAGATGGCGCGCAGCAGCGCGGATAAATTCTCTCCGCTGCCGAGGTCGTGTCCGTAAGAGCAAATTTCGATGCCCGTTACAATTATCTCGCGAAAGCCGCGCTGCGATAATTCACGCGCGCGCTCTGCAGCCTCCGGAATGGGGATGCTCCGCGAGCGCCCGCGGGCATATGGAATCACGCAGTAGGCGCAAAAGCTATCGCAGCCGTCTTGAATTTTAAGTGAGGCGCGGGCGCGTACAGTATCCCCGACGGGCAGCAGCTCGAACGCGGTTTTTATATCGTCGGCGGGGGAGCCGTGGGGGCTGAGAGAATCTGCGGTGATATCGATTTCATCCCGTTGATCGCCGTTGATATATGCTTCAAGCGTATCGGCAAATTTTGCCCTGTCGCCGCTGCCGAAGACGATTGCGGCGCCCAGCTCACGCAGCTGCCGCGGCTCTGTGTCGCCCGCGCAGCCGCAAATGGCGAGAACGGCGTCGGGGAACAGGCGCTTTAATCTCCGCGCTGTTTGACGCGAGCGGCGGGAGGCTTCGCCGGTCACGGCGCAGGTGTTCACAATTATGACGTCGCACGGCTCGCCGCGCCGCGCCTCTGTGTGTCCCCGCCGCGTAAGCAGCGCGGCGACGGAGCGCGATTCGGATTGATTCACCTTGCAGCCGAGCGTTTCGATATAAAAGCGCATTTTTTCACCTGTTGTCCGTGTAAAAATAAACGCCGCGCCCCGAAGCTCGTCCGGGGCGCAGCGTGGTTTTGGTATTCGCCGCGGGCGGTGAGTTATTTCGCCGCGAGAAGCGCGCGCTTTACCATTGTTTTTGCAAGCTGGATTTTGTACTTCGTGGATTCAAACGGCTGAGCCTCAGCAACGGCTGCCGCTCCGGCGGCTTCCGCCGTTTTTTCGTCAATGCTCTTTCCGGAGAGGAATTCCTCTGCGGCGTAAGCGCGGAAGGGCTTGGGCGCGATGGCGTTGAGAGCCACGCGCGGGGACGCCCCGCCGATTTTAACGGCGCAGTTGACGATCGGGAAGTCGATGGATTTGCGGAACGCGAATTTGATGAACGCGCTCTTTTCGCCCGCTGCCGGCGCCGGAATTTGAATCTCTGTGATGATTTCGTCAATCGACAGCACGGTGGAGGAGGGGATACGCACGGTGAAGAATTCCTCCGCGCCGATAACGCGCGTGTTCGTGACGATTTTCGCATCCAGCGCGATGAGCGCGGGCGCGATGTCAGAGGGATGCACGGCATAGCAGGAGCAGGTCAGGCAGCGCTGAGCCTCCGCCGTCGCTTCCTCCTTGGAGGCTGTGAACGCGTCCTCAATGTCGATTTTGCGATCCGCGAGATTAACCTCGCGCAGCTTCATCATTTCGGTGCGCATAACGCCCTCGGGATCGGATTTCAGGAATTCGGAGTCGCAGTTGCAATCGCAAGCCTCGGCGGCTTCGTCAAGACCGAGATAGCGGTTCATTCCGTTGGCGGCGGTGTGACCGTTCGCAACGGCGCGGATAACGGTGCCCGGTCCGGTCGTGGCGTCGCCAGCGGCGTAAACGCCCTTGCGGGAGGTCATCGACTGGTCGTTGATGTCGATAAGACCGCGCGGTGAAAGCTGAACCTGATACTTCTCGTCAAGGAAGGAGAGATCGACGCTTTGACCGATTGCCATCAGGACGTTTTCGGCAGAGACTGTTGTTTTATCGTTCTCGTCATATTTCGGGGAGAAGCGACCTGTTTCGTCGCGGAGAGAGACGCAGCGTTTAAGCTCCATGCCCTTCACGCGACCGCCCTCTTCAATAACCTTGGAAAGTCCCCACGTCGGCATAATCACGATGCCCTCTTCCTCTGCGCGGGCGATTTCCTCTTTGCTGGCGGGCATTTCCTCGCGGGATTCAAGGCACGCCATCGTGACCTTTTTCGCGCCGAGACGCTTAGCTGTGATGGCGACGTCCATAGCGACGTTACCGCCGCCGGCTACGATGACCTCTGAGCCGATTTTGCCGTCCATCCACTTTTCAACCTCTGTCAGGAAGTCAAGACCGAAGGTTGTAAGCTCTTCTCCGGCAAGACCCGCGACGGGGCGCTTCCATGTACCTGTGGAATAGCAAACGCTGTCATAGTCCTTTTCCAAGGCGTCCGGCTGAAGATCGACGCCGATTTTGACGCCGGTCTTGAACACGATGCCCATACCCTCAAGCGCTTTGATGAATTTGCGGACGACGTCCTTCGGCAGACGATAGGCGGGGATGGCATACATAAGCATTCCGCCGGCCTCGTCCTTGACGTCATACACCGTGACCTTGTTTCCGGATTTTCTGAGGTAATACGCGGCGGAAAGACCGGCGGGACCGCCGCCGACGATGGCGACTGATTTGCCTGTTTCCTTCGCGGGGGCAGTATAAAACTTGGAGGCGTTATCAAGGATATAGTCGCCCAGTGTGCGCTCGACGCCGTTGATATAAACGGGGTCGCCGAAGGAGCATTGATTGCACTTATCCTGGCACGGATGCGCGCAAACGCGTCCTGTGAGCATCGGCATCGGGTTGACGTTCATGATGATTTTCGCGGCGGCGTCCCAATTGCCCTTGCGGATTTGAGCCTGATACGCCGGAATATCCGTTGCGGCGGGGCATTCCTGTTGACACGGCGTCGCGGCGGGCTTAACGCCGCCGAGAACGGAGTGATAACGATTATCGCCCTGCATGGCGTAGCACTCAGCCCCGCCCTTACGCAGACATTCAAAGCGGTTTTCCGCCTTGCGGAAATACCAGCAGCGCGGCAGCTGAGCTAAGTTACCCGCTATGGTACTCATATCGCGCAGATGGGGAGAGGATACGGCTTTCGCCGCCTGAGCCAGCGCGGTGTATTTACCAAGTATGGTGGAATGCTCCGCGATGTCGGCGAGGCGCGTTGTGGCGCCGATTTTCAGCGTGCCGCCCTCTTCCTTGATATAGTCCAGTCCGGGGATTGATTTGATGTTGACGACATTTTTCGGATAAACCGGCAGGATGTTGTCCTTCAACGTGCCAAGCAGATCCGTACCGCCCGCGATGAGGCTTGCCTGACCCTGACCCAAAGCGGCGGAGGCTTCCTCAACCGTCGTTGCGTTTGTATGGTAAAATGGTTTCATTTTATTCCCTCACCTTATGCCTTTCCTAATGCCCGCAGCACTACGTCCGGCGTGGCAGGCGGATCAACCCAAACGCCGATGGCGTTATGAATGGCGATTATTACGAGGTGTGTGTTCGCCAAGGAGTGGCTGATGCCCGACGCGCCGTAAGCCGCGTTGCCGGAGCGTGTTTCGAGATACTGCTTATCAACGCGCGGAGCGTCAAGCATACCCGTGCGGCGGTGGTCGATCATATTGTTGTTAAGCTGAACGCCGGTTTTCTCGTCATAGACGAATTCGCCCATCAGCTGGCAGCTCTGCGAGAAGTACATAACCTGATCTATCTGGCTTTCAAGCGACGTGGGACGCAGAACCTTTCCGGGGTCGGCGACAACGCCGAAGCGCAGGATTTCAACCTCGCCCGTTTCCTCGTCAACGGCGACCTCGCAGAAGGCGGTGTTCATCGTATCAAGCATCTTGCCCATGCCAAGACTCCAGATGGCGGCGGGGGGACGACCCGAATATGTCGCGAACACGTTAGCTGAGACGGCGGCGCGCAGCGGCTTGCCCTGCGTGGGATCGGACTTTAAGCAGACCATACCGTTTACAAGGTCAAGTTCGTCGGCGCTTGTTACGCCCTCAAGCGGATTGGGCTGCGGCGGACCGCCGAAGCCGCCAAACATTCCGGGGGCGGGAGGATTCTTCAGCTGCTCGACGGCGGCTTCAAGAATCTTCTGCTTCAGGATGTTCGCGCATTCCTTCATTGCCCAGCTGGACGCCGTGGAACCGTCAGAGCCGCCGCCCACGGGGGTAAACGTCTCGCGGTAGTCGAAATCGATAGCGACGTCTTCATACTCAAGACCCAGCTCCTCAGCCACGACCATAGCGTTACATTCGACGGCGAAGATACCGGTGCAGGGACCCTGCGTCGGCATATGAACAATACCGTTGCGCAGCTCCAGCTTGCAGTCATATCCGGAGAAGGCGTGACGCGGGCAGATTTGATAACGGAAGGCAGCGCCGTGCTTGCGTCCGTCGGGAAGCGTTTTTGTTCCGGCTTTGTGCCAGTTCCAGTTCATCAGCTTTTTACCGGCGTCAAGGCAGGCGTCAAAGCTAGGCACGGGGCGCATATCCTCTTGGGAGTCGGGACCGTGCAGGTTCAGCTTCGCAACGTCAATGGGATCCATTCCGAGATGCTCGGCGATGAGATAGATAGCCATCGTGCCGGAATCCCAGTTAAACGGGCAGTGCTGACCGGAGAGATACATCTTGCCGCGGTTGGAGTCTACAACCTCCATACGCTGACGGATGTTCAGGCATTTCAGCGTGTAATAAGGACCATAGCCCTGATCGTTCGCCGCGCCGAAGCTGGAGGAACCGAACGAGCCGTTATCCGCGACGGAGAAGTCGTCAACGGCGGTGATAAGACCGGTGTTATCAAAGCCGATTTTGAGATACATATAGCGCTCGTTCATCAAAAAGTCGTATGTATCCTCGCGCGTGTTGGCGCAGCGGACGGGACGACCTGTGCGGCGAGCCAGCAGCGGGGTGATTTCCTGAGATTTACGAAGACCCCAGTCGCAGTAACGACCGCCCTGGAACAAGCCGCGCTGAATCGTCTTTTCGTTGGAAACACCGTACATCGAACCGACGCTTGTGCGGCGCTGAACCGCGCCCTCGATGTGAAGGTTCGGACCCTCGCCGAGATAGGGGTTGTCAGCGCCCTCGTCCCACCACGCGACGGACGCCGGGGGATTGGGCATACCGGAGAGAAACGCCGGAAGCTTCAGCTCATATTCAAGCACGTTTTCAGCCGACGCCAGAGCGGCGTCAACGTCACCCTGAACCGTTGTGGCGAAGGAGACATTGCCGCGCTTAGGCTCGCTGGGGGCGGCGCTGAACATACTGGGGGGGTCCTGCTTTAAGCGCACCACGGGCGCGCTTTCCTCGCGACCTCTCTTGATGTCTATGACGTGGGGATAAACCTCCCACTCGATATCAAGCTGGCGCAGGGCTTCCTCGCAGATATCCTCATCTTCGGCAACGACAATGACGGCAACCTCAGCGCCCGCCATATCAGCCCAGTTATCAAGATACGCCTGCGGGGGACCGAAGCCGCCTCCGCCGATTTTATACATATCCTCGTCTTCCCATGTCACGATGTCTACGACGCCGGGGATGGCAAGGGCGCGCGTGGTATCAACCTTTTTAACCAGCGCGTTGGCATAGGGGCTGCGTAAAAACTTTGCGTGCAGCATATTCGGAACCGCGTAGTCGATACCGAACTTTGCAAGACCTGTGGCGAGCGAATAAGAGAGCTTGCCGGGAAGATTGTGTTTTCCGACGACTCTAAAATTCTCGCGTTGACCATTGGCGCCTACTAAATCAGCCATAATTAATCACGCTCCCATTCCAAACTGCGGCGCTCCCGGCGGTCCCGGAGGCGGCGGCGGGGGTGGTGGATTTGCGATAATCTTCGCCGCTTCCAAAATAGCTTGGGCGTGGCGGGGATAAGTACCGCAAATGCAGATGTTTCCGGCGAGAGCCTCACGGCACTCTTGCTCTGTCGGATCCGGATTTTTGTCGAGCAGATGCTTTGCTGAGACAAGGAACCCCGTTGTGCAATAGCCGCACTGCATGGCGTCCCAGCGGCAGTAGGCGTCGATAAGGGGTTTCCATTTGGCGTCAGCGGCTATTCCCTCAATTGTCTGGATGTCGTGACCCTCGCACTCGACCGCGAGCATTTGACACGCCAGCACAGCCCTGCCGTCCATTATGACGGTGCAGGAGCCGCAAACGCCCTTGTCGCACATATGCTTCGCCCCGGTGAGACCGAGACGGAACTGAAGTGTGCGCTTCAGCGTCCAGTGCGGCTCGATGAGAGTCTCGCAGCTCTTGCCGTTCAGCGTCAAAACGACGGTGATGGGCGGAACCGCGCCGAGGTGTGCGACCTCATAGTGCTGCTTGAGATCAGAATAGCTGCCGAATACCTTGGTGCACAGCGTACAACGATACTCGGTCAGGGCGGTGGGAATCGCGCCGATCATCTCGGACACCTTTGCGTGCGCGGCGTCCAGCGTGAGCGTCATGTTCCCGCCCTGAATGGTGGTTGCTTCACTTGCCATTACAAGCCCTCCTAAAGAAAAAATAGTTGGTTGCCTTTCCTGAGATATATATTACGGCATTTGATTCCGCTTGTCAACAAAAAACGCAAGATTGATTCTACTTTTTTTGTACAAGGTGTTTCACGCCCGTAAAGCCGCGGCTTTGACGCTCCGCGGCAAATTAAAAAATCGGCGATTTTTCGTGTTGACAACCGCGCCGGGGACGTGTATAATCACTTCCGCAAGCCGAAAATGCTCTCATAGCTCAGTCGGCAGAGCGCGTCCTTGGTAAGGACGAGGTCAGCAGTTCGAATCTGCTTGAGAGCTCCAAAAAAGCAGCCCCCCGCGGATATCCGCCGGGGGCTGCTGTGTGCTCTGGTTAATATACCACACTTGATTGGCAGCGTCAAGTAGGGGCGTGCATCGACAAACGCACACCAAAAAAACATTTTTCGACATTACCTCTTTACAAGCGACAAAAAAC
>JAIRRO010000106.1 GCA_031255955.1 Oscillospiraceae bacterium | reverse complement strand
ACTTGACCAACTCCCGAAATTTTGCCTCCGAAATTTTTGAATGGTAGACATACTTGTTTTTCATTTGATACACCTCACTTTAGAGTGTATCGCCTGTTTCTAATCTGGTCAAGCCCCTTTGTTTTTCGTCCGGGGTTGATTTGTGTGGCGCGTGTCGGCTTGACAGCATCAACGAGAATCGCCCAAGTTGTTCTGAATTTAATCGCGCCATCTATCTTCCCGCTTTGCAGAGCATTCGAATTTGCCGTGTCGTTGCGTTCCATTTCAACTTAGTTGTGAAAGAGTAACCCACCCGGTAGATGGCATCGGCGCCCGAACCCGCTCTACAGCCACCAAATATCGCGCTCCTACTTGATTTCCCGCCAACATTATGCTATCATTCATTCACCCTCGGAATCATTCAATGCCGGAGGATTGAAATGGACGCTGAAAGTACATCCGCAATCGAACGGGACGCGCCGGGCTTACGTTACGCCTTTGACGGCTCTGTCGAAATAGAAACAACCGTGCGATATGACACGGTGATTGTCGGCGCGGGTCTTGCCGGGCTTTATACGGCGCTCGGCATCGATGAAAACCGATCCTGTTGTATTATCGCAAAGGAAGAAATCGATATTTCAAATTCGTGGCTGGCGCAGGGCGGTATAGCCGCCGCCGTCTCCAGCGATGATGATCCGGCGCTGCATTTTGACGACACTCTTATCGCAGGCGCCGGTCTGTGTGACCGCGAGGCTGTTCGCGTTCTGGTCGATGAGGCTCCGGGAGAGATACGCCGCCTTGTGTCGCAGGGCGTTCCGTTTGACCTTGACGAGGCGGGTGAGCTTTCAATTACGCGGGAGGGTGGTCATCGCAAAAACAGAATCCTTCACGCCGGCGGCGACGCGACGGGTCGCGAGACTGTAAAAGCGCTGTCCCATATCGCGGCGAAGCGCCCAAACATCACGTTTTGCGCGCATACGTGCTTTTACGATATCCTGCTTGATGGCAGCGGTGCGGTTTCCGGCGCGGTCGTGACGCGCGACGGCAGCTTTGTGCTTATCGAAACGCGCAGCATTGTCATCGCCACGGGCGGCGTCGGTCAGGTGTATAAAAACAGCACAAATCCCTCTGTTGCTACGGGTGACGGCATTGCCGCCGCTATGCGCGCGGGCGCGAAGGTCAAGAATCTGGAGTTTATTCAATTTCATCCCACGGGACTGTGGACGCCGGAGAATGAAAGCCGCACATTTCTTATCTCCGAAGCTGTGCGCGGCGACGGCGGGTTATTGAAAAACAGCCGCGGAGAACGCTTTATGACCGGTCAGCACGAGCTGGGCGAGCTTGCCCCGCGCGATATCGTGGCGCGCGGCATAGTCCGCGAGCTGGAGAAAAGCAGCGAGGATCACGTTTTCGTCGATATAACGGCGCAGGATCCGGAATTTATCAAACGGCGCTTCCCGACGATATACGGCGAGTGTCTTTCGCGCGGCATTGACATCACAAAAGATTGGATTCCCGTGCGTCCGGTGCAGCATTATTTGATGGGCGGCGTTCGCACAGACCTTTGGGGGCGCACAAACATTCCGGGGCTGTATGCCTGCGGTGAGGCGGCATATACGGGCGTTCACGGGGCAAACAGGCTGGCGTCAAACTCTATGCTGGAGTGCTTGGTGTTCGGCAGACGCGCCGCCGAGGATATTAACCGCGCCGCGCCGTCGACGTCAGGCGGTACGACAGTCCCGGAGATTCCTGTGAGGCGCGCGGTTGCACCGGATATTGCCGCGCTGCGCCGCCGCGTTCAGGAGCTTATGAGCGAGCATGGGCACGTAATCCGCGAGCGCGGCGGGCTGACGCTGGCGCTTGACGGTGTGCGCAATGTTCTCGGTGAACTGCGCGGGGTGTTCTCCCCGGAGGCGCAGTATCTTGAAACTCTGAATGTTGCAATGGTGGCGGAGGCGATTCTCACCGCGGCACTGGCTCGCCCGGAATCGGTGGGGTCGCATTATGTGGTGCTGGGTTGATGTCAGAGTTTTTTGGGTTGGATGAGTTGATCGCCGTTGCGTTGCGTGAGGATGTGGGTGCGGGCGATGTGACGACGCTTGCTTGCGTGCCGGAGGATGCTGTGTCGCGCGGGGTGTTCCGCGTGAAGGAGGACGGCGTTATTTGCGGTTTGTTTATTCCGCAGCGCGTTTTCGCGGCGCTCTCCCCTGTTGTCACCGTGACGCCGCTTGTGCGCGAGGGCGCGGCTGTGAAAAGCGGAGAAATTATCGCGGAGCTTGAGGGCGCGTCGCGCGCGATTCTCACCGGAGAGCGCGTCGCTTTGAATCTGCTTCAGCGGCTGTCCGGGATAGCAACGCGAACATCCAAGGCTGTCTCCGCCGTGCGCGGTACGGGGGCGAAAATCCTTGATACGCGTAAGACAACGCCGGGGCTGCGCGCGCTTGAAAAATACGCCGTCCGTGCCGGGGGCGGTCATAACCACCGCTTCGGGCTGGGGGACGGCGTACTGATAAAGGATAATCACATCAAGGCGTCGGGCGGTATCACCCGCGCCGTGGCGTCCGCGCGGGCTGCTGCCCCGCACACGCTGAAAATAGAGGTGGAAACCGAGACGCCGGAGCAGGTTTCAGAGGCTCTGTACGCCGGCGCCGACATCATAATGCTTGATAATATGACGACTGAGGCTATGGCTGCGGCTGTCCGCTTTATCGCAGGGCGCGCCCTCACGGAGGCTTCCGGCAATATGGACGCCCGCGATTTGCGTGAGGTTGCGGAGACGGGCGTCGATTTCATATCGCTGGGTGCGTTGACTCACAGCGTGAGGGCATTGGATATAAGCCTTAAATTTTAGCTTATTTTTTCGTGGCGACAAGAATTCGTATCCTGCCGCCCGCGACAAATCCGTTGTTGTCGATATATCCGTACACATTGTATTCCTCGCCGCTGATGCTCTCCACGCTCACCGGCGTGTATTCACCCTTGCTGTATACATATATCTGCGCGCCGGGCGCAATTTCCGTTCGTTTTCCATCGGCTTCAGCCCACAAGCCGCTGACGGAGGTTATATCAACGCCGCGAATATTGCGGATGCGCTCCACGTTGCCGTTTTTGCCGTAATAGAACACCGCGCCGCCTTGATTGACGCCGAACGCCGAGTTTTGGCTGCTGTACGCACCCGGCTTGCCGTTGATGATATAGGAATACGAGGATGAAATCTGAAACGCGCCATCGCTGACTTCAGTCGCGGAGGTGATAATTCCATAGGTATACTGGTCGCCCGTGACGTCGCGCAGCACCATACGGTAAATGTCGCCGTTCGCGTCCAGCGCGTAAAACCGCACGTCGCCGTAAGAGAGAAACACTCCGGCAAGCCTCTCCGGCGTCACAACGGCGGCGGCGCCGGACGCGCTTGTGTCAAGAATCTCCGCGCCGGGGGCGATGTTGTAATCTCCGAGCTTTTTTCCGTCGTCGCTCACGCGACCCGCTATGCTCTTTTCGCCGAGGCGCGTAATTTCGCTCTTATTACCTGTGTATCCCGCGGAAACTATCGTTCCGGGGTCAATGGTGCCGCCGATGGAATATTCACGCGGCGCGCCGTCAGTTCCGATGACTGTCGCGACGTCGTACAGCACGGTTTTGCCCTCAGCATCCGTATAGCTGCTTTTGCCGACGGCGCTCACGACGCCGTATATAATGTCGTTCACCGTCTCGGCGGACAGCACGGCGCAGACGGCGTCGTCCCTCCCGAGCAGCAGTGTTACCCTATCGCCCGATTTGAACTCGCCGAGGTCTGACACGGCACGCGCCGCCGACGATGTGGCGATGGTATAGCTCGCCCCGGCTACGGTGACGCCGGTCGGATCCGACGCGCCCGGCAGCACGGCGGTCAACGCCCCCGTGACGCGCTTGGAATATAGCCACACCGTGCGCAGATTTTTGTGGTAATAGCAGACATCATAAGCCTGCGCCGCGGAGAGCGTTGATACAGAGCCGTTTCTATACACCGTGATGTTCTCCGGCGGGAAGGGTAGGCTTGACGCCAGCGCTGAGCCGCGGCTTAATACGGTGGGACCCTCGATACCGGCGTTAATCAGCGCGGTATAGTTGACCTCCCCTGCCGCGTCGAGCTTATAGCCCAGCGTCGTTGCGTAGGGTGTGCCCTGCTTTGTGTCAGAGGTGAGCATATTGTAGAATATATTCATGCAGTCGCGCCGCGTTATCTCCGCGCCGCGCGTCGCGGGGACGTTTTTATCCAGCCCCAGCGATCTGTATTTCGCCAGCTGCGCGTCCGGGAACACCCCAACCAAGTCGGCTTGTGTATACCCCAGCATGCGCAGGGCAAGCGTCGCGGCTTCCTCCAGCGTTATGGTCTTGTCCGGGCGAAAGGTTCCGTCGGAATAGCCTGTTACCCAGCCGTTATCCACCGCGATTTTCACGGACGGCGACGCCCAGTGCGAGCTTTTTACGTCGCGGAACAGCGAATATCCCGACGAATCGGCAGCTGTGTCCTTGTACACCGAGGCGTTTACGGCGAGCTTTACGAACTCCGCGCGCGTGATTTTGTCCGCAAGCTTCATATTGCCCTTCTCGTCGCCCACCATAATGCCGAGCGCACGGATGGTGTTTTCCACCTCTGTTTGGTCGGCGGCGCTCACCGGCACCGTGAATAGCGGTATTGCAAGGATGATGGCGAGGATGAGGGCGAGGATGGGGGATAACAGTTTTTTTGTGGACATAGTAGATTTGCTCCTTTTTATAAAAGTGTGGGTATTCGCTTGCCGCGATGCTAAAACGTGCTGCGGGTATCCGCTTGCCACGCTGCTCAAACGTGCTGCGGGTATCCGCTTGCCGCGATTCTCAAACGTGCTGAGGCACGGGGTACGCTGCGCGGCTGGCGCTCAACGTGCTGCGGCACCGGGGTACGCTGCGCGGGCGCGCAGCTTAGTTCATTCATAACGCAGGGCGTCGATGGGGTTGAGTTTTGCCGCTTTTTTGGCGGGGAGGTATCCGAACAGTATTCCGATGAGGGCGGATATTCCGAATGCCATCAAAACGGAA
>JAIRRO010000104.1 GCA_031255955.1 Oscillospiraceae bacterium | reverse complement strand
GGAGGACGCGCCGCGCTTCGCCGGCAGCATTTATGCTGAGGCGCAGCGCCTTATCGCGCTTGTCGGGGATATAATGATGCTCTCCCGCTTGGATGAAGGCAAAGAGAGCGAGGCGCGCGAGCGCGTGGAGCTGTTATCCCTTGCCCGCGACGCCGCCGACACCCTCCGTGAAAAAGCCTCGGAGCGCGGCATTATGATAGACATAACGGGCGAAGCGACAGAGCTTATTGGTATACGGCACGTAATCGGCGAGATTATGTTTAATCTGATTGATAACGCAGTGAAATACAACAGGGACGGCGGGCGCGTCACCGTCACCATCGACAAAGCGCGCGGCGCGCCGACGCTCACCGTGGAGGACACAGGCATCGGAATCCCGCCCGCCGAGCAGGACAGGGTATTCGAGCGCTTTTACCGCGTCGATAAAAGCCGCGGCGGCGCCGTCGCCGGAACGGGACTCGGGCTATCAATTGTCAAGCACGGCGCAATGCTGCACGGCGCCAAAATCGAAATGCACAGCGACGGCGAAAGCGGCACCGTGGTGGCGGTGCGCTTCGCGTGAGGGTGGCGCCTCGTCCTCACACGCTCCGCTAAGACTCGCCTTTCCGCTCATCGGTGATCAGCTTGTTCATTGGTATCCACTCCTATGCCTTTCGGCTGTACGTTTTTGAATTTGTGTTACCTGTCGATTCCAAAATCCCGCGGGCGCATAACAGCATGAGATAGCGCCTCGCCGTTGCTGCGGATTTACCCGTCAAGCTGCGTACGCCCTGCGGCGTGATAGTCTCATGTGTGGTCAAATAATTGAGAATCGGCTGAATTCTTTTAAGCTCGCTATCGTTAAAAACGCCATTCATTATTTTTTTTGAGCCTCTTCTTTTTGTGGTCAAGCTTCGCTCATTTTTCTTGCCAACTTCGCTCAAACTTCGCTCATTTTTCTTGTCAACTTCACTCATATCCTGCTCAAATTCTTCCGCATACGGGAAGGTTGCAATGATAAATCCGGGCGTTATCTCAAAGACAGAGCGGTCATAAGCGTTGAGAATGCGGCGCATACCGGAGCCTAAGCTTTCTACAAGCTCAACATCCTTGAACACACGCATCAGCTCGCGATTGCGGAGCATGGAGCGTCCGCTGAAAAAATCTTCTGTTGACAACCCTTCAACCAACCCGCCTGTGGAGGTTATCGTAACCCTGTCTGAGAAAAACTCAACAACCGGCCAACCGAGATTGTAGTCATTGTGAACTACCGCGTTGACGAACGCTTCGCGCAAAGCCACCGCATTAATTAGCTTGCGTTCCAAACGATTCCGCGAGGTGATTTTCGCAAATGTTCTGTTCTCAACCTCCAGCTTGTCCAAAACGCGATATACCGCTGTTATCAGGCACCGGTATCCATATTCCTCGTTTTCAACGAGGTCAACCTTGTCCGTTCCGGCATACCTTGCAACCTTGATGGATGCTCCGTTGCTGTCGGAAAGAAGGTATGCGAGGAAGTTATAGGCTCCGTCAGAGCTTTTCAAATCGAGGGTATCGGCAAATTGTGCATTCAGGGTCAGCCCGTGTTCGTTGTAATAAATGTGGAGCTGTTCAAAGGTCAGGTTTTGTCTGGATGCGGGCATCGTTGACAGAGTGACCGCTTGCCGCCGGGCAATCAGTCGCTCAATCATCGCTTCCGTCATCGGTTGCGCGGAAGCGCCAACGCGGATGAAACATCCGTCCTCGCTCATGCCTTTTTTCGGATATAGTACGGCTTTTGCGTTCCGCTTGATACAACGATGCGAATGATGTCTTTGCCCTCGATTTTCTCCGCGACAACATCGAATAAGCCTAATATCTTCGGTCGGATATTATTAGCAAGCCTATCGGCAATTTTGCGCTGGTCGCCATCCGAATCCGAAATTCCGCAGATTGTTCCATCGTCGGCGATGCCGATCAATATCTCCCCGCCGCCATTGTAGTTCAAGAATGAGACAACAGCCTTTTCAAGCTTGTCGCCTTTGTCAAGCGCGCGCTTGTATTCAGTTCTGTTTGATTCCAAATTCATCATCCCCACTCCCGCGCTATCCGCCGCACAGGCGGGCGGAGATGTGCGTCAGCGCGACGCTGTGCTCCAGATACGCGCGGCATTCCAGCGCCGCTTCGATTATCCCGGAAAGGCTGCCCGCGGGGAAGCGCGCGACGCCCGTTTCAAGCTCACGGCGTCGTTCGGCGGAGGCTGCCCGCAGCAGCTCGTCCAGAAACGCCGGAAGCTCCGCGCGGTCGATTTTATCAAGCGTGAAGGAAAACTCCATAAGACGCGCACCGCCGCCGCGAGCCGCGGCGAGAAACGCCTCCGCCAGCTCCGTCGCGCTCTCCGGCGGGGCGGCGGGCGGCATGCCGGAATCAATAATCCGGCAGCGCGAGCGCACGGTGGGAAGCAGCGCGCCGGGGGCGTCCGTTAGCAGGATGAAGCGGAGATGCTCCGGCGGTTCTTCGAGCGTTTTAAGCAGCGCGTTTTGCGCTTCGCGGCGCATTTTTTCCGATTCCTCAATGACAATAACGCGCCGCGCGGCTTCATTCGGAAGCTCCACGGCGTCAAACAGCGCCTCGCGGATCTGTCCCACGGCTATCGTGCGCTTCAGCTTGCCGTTATCGTCGTACAGACGCTTTACGACGGTGACGTCGGGATGAATCCCGCGCCGCGCCTTTTTGCAATGCGGGCATTCGCCGCAGGGACGCTTTGCTTCTTCGGCGGAGCATAGCGTCAGCGCCAGCATCTCGCGCGTGAAGGCGGATTCGGCGTCGCCGCCGCGAACGATTACAGCGTGAAACGGTCTATTTGACAACGACATTCGCCCCCCCGAAAACCTCCGTCAGCTCCTGCACCAGCTCGTCGCGGATGACGCAGGCTGCGCCGGCGCGTTTTTGCGTGTCCTCATAATACAGCACCAGCTTGTCCCTGCCGGGGAACATATTCAGCACCAGCGTCATATGGCGCATACGCGGATCCGAGTCCGACGGAATTTTTACATACAGCCGCCGCGCGGCGGGGGTGCTTTTCGCGCGCTCGCCCTCGTCCTCATCCCCGCCGATATCCGACACGGGGCGCAGCGTGTTCACCATAAGCTGCGGCGCTTTTTCCTCCCGCGCCGATATTCTGCCGGAGGCAAGAATCACAGAGCCGGGCGTGAGATACCCGCCGCTTTGAGCAAGCACACGGGCGAAAGCCAGCAGCTCCATTGTGCCGGAGCCGTCGTCGATGGTGACATACGCCATCTGCGAATTGTTCCGCGTGGATTTCATACGCACGTGCGTGATGACGCCGATTATCAGCACCTCCTGCCCGTCCTGATATCGCGGCGTGCTGTCCGATGCGGCAAGCTCCTCCGCGTCCTCGGGCGCAAACGCGTCGAGTATACCGCCGATGGCGACGGCGCCCTGCTCGCGCGCCATAGCGCGATAGGCGTCTATCGGGTGCCCGGAGAGATACATCCCCGTCACCTCGCGCTCCAGCTTCATCATCTCCGCGGGGGTGTATTCCGGTATATCGGGCGCCGGCATTTGATAGACGATTTCCGCGCCGTCGTCCGGCGTCGTGCCGAATAAATCGAGCTGCCCCTCCAGATTGCGGCGCGCGGAGTCGCTGACGCCGCGCATTATCGGCTCTATCATCGCCATCATCTGGCTGCGCCGCAGTCCAAAGGAATCAAGCGCGCCGCATTTGACCAGGCTTTCAAACGCGCGTTTATTGGCGTCTGTACCGTGCAGACGCCGCGCGAGCTGCTCAAGTCCGGAAAAGCTGCCGTTTTTCACGCGTTCCTCCACGAGAGAGGCAATAAAACCGCGCCCGATATTCTTCGCCGCGACCAGCCCATAGCGGATATTTTCACCCTCCACAGAGAAATCAGCCATCGAGGCGTTCACGTCCGGCGGCAGTAGCTCGATGCCCATATCGCGGCATTCCGCGCCGTATTCCGCAAGCTTTTCGGTAAATTGCAACGCGGCGGACATCAGCGCCGCCATATATTCGCGCGGGTAATGGCGCTTCAGGTATGCCGTTTGATAAGAAATCATTGCGTAGCAGACGGCGTGCGGCTTGTTAAAGCCATAGTTGGCAAAATCCATAATCTCGTCGTATACAGAGGCGGCTGTTTCCTCCGGTACGCCGTTCGCCACCGCGCCGGGGATGCCGCGCGTGGGGTCACCATGGATAAACGCCTGCTTTTCGCGCTCAATCTCCGCCTGCTTCTTCTTGCTCATCGCGCGGCGAATCATATCCGCCTGCCCGACGGAAAATCCGGCGAGCGTCCGCAAAATCTCCAGCACGTGTTCTTGATACATAATGCAGCCGTGGGTTTCGGCAAGAATCGGCTCGAGCAAGGGATGCTTGTATGTCGTCTTTTTCGGGTTGCGGCTGTTCTCCAAAAAGCGCGGAATTCCCGCCATGGGTCCCGGGCGATAAATTGCGATGATTGACATTATATCCGCAATGCTCTTGGGGCGCAGACCGACGCACACGCCCGTCATACCCGACGATTCCAGCTGAAACACGCCGAGTGTTTTCCCCTGCGAGAGCATTTCATACGTTTCGGCGTCGTCCTCCGGGATTTTATCAATATCAAAATCGGGCTCGCTTCGGCGTATGGCGCGCACCGCGTCATCGATAATCGTGAGGTTTCGCAGACCGAGAAAATCCATTTTCAGCAGTCCAAGCTCCTCAAGCGTCGTCATTGTGTATTGCGTCGCAATGGAATCGTCCTTTTTGGAGAGCGCGAGCGGGACATATTCCAGCACGGGACGCTTGGTGATTACAACGCCCGCGGCGTGTGTGCCGGAATCCTTGGGCATATCCTCAAGCGCCATCGCCGTATCAATGACCTTTTTTATGCGCTCGTCGCGGTCATACATATCGCGGAGCTTTTTACCCAGCGGGGAATCCAGCGCGTCGCGCAGCTTAATACCCAGCACATTCGGAATCTCGCGCGCCAGCTCGTTTTCCTCCGCGAAGGTGAGTCCCAGCGCCTTTGAGACGTTCCGAACGGCGTTTTTCGCCTTCAGCGTATTAAATGTGATAATCTGCGCCACGCGATCCTCGCCGTATTTGCGCTTGACATAATCGATGACCTCGCCGCGGCGGCGCTCGCAAAAATCGATGTCAATATCGGGCATACTCACGCGTTCGGGGTTCAAAAACCGCTCGAAATAGAGGTTATATTTGATGGGGTCGACCGTTGTGATGTCCAGACAAAAGCTTGCGACAGAGCCGGGCGCGCTGCCGCGACCGGGACCCACGGGAATCCCCTGCCCCTTGGCATATCCGATAAAATCCGCCACGATGAGAAAATAGTCCGTGAAGCCCATTTTATCCACCATATCAAGCTCATAAAACAGCCGCTCGCGAATTTCATCAAGCTCAGCCGCGCTGCGCTGCGCCCCGGATTCGCTGCCATAGCGCCGCTCAAAGCCTTCAAGGCACAGCGTTTTCAGATATTTCGCGGCGTCCGTCTCGCCCTCCGGCAGCTTGAATTCCGGCAGGTGGTATTTCCCGAATTCAAAATCGAACTCGCACATCTCCGCGATTTTCATGGTATTGTCCGCCGCCTCGGGATACTCGGGAAACAGCGCGCGCATCTCGCCCTCGGATTTGAAATATGAATCCGTGGTGTTAAATTTCAGCCTGTCGGGGTCGTCAACCGTCTTGCCTGTCTGCATACACATCAAAATGTCCTGCGTTTCGGCGTCCTCGCGCGTTATATAGTGAACGTCGTTCGTGACGACAAGCGGGAGACCCGTTTCCTCGTGAATCCGCAGCAGCCCCGCGTTGACGGCGCGCTGCTCCGGTATGCCATGCTCCTGCAGCTCAAGATAAAAATGCCCGTCGCCATAGATGCTGCTCATCTCTATCGCCGCCGCTCGCGCCGCCTCGTAATCGCCCGCCTGAATAAGGCGCGGGATTTTCCCGGAGAGGCACGCTGACAGCGCGATAAGCCCCGCGGAATATTCCCGCAGCAGCTCCATATCCACGCGCGGCTTGATATAAAAACCCTCTGTAAACGCCCGCGAAACAAGCTGGCAGAGGTTGCGATACCCCTCGGCATTGCGGCAGAGCAGCACCAGATGAAAGCGCTCGGAATCGATGTCATAGTCCATATCGCGCCGCGACCGCGCCGCAACATACACCTCGCACCCGATAATCGGACGCAGCCCGGCAGCGCGCGCCGCCTGATAGAACTTCACCGCGCCATACATAACGCCGTGGTCGGTGATGGCAACAGCGCTCTGCCCCAGCGCCGACGCGCGCGCCACAAGGTCCCGCACGCGACACGCCCCGTCAAGCAGACTGTATTCGCTGTGAACATGCAAATGCGCAAACGACAATTTTGCCACCCCCTGCGTTTAGATGAGGTTATCATAACAGGAGTGTTGGACGTTGTCAATTGCGGGCGGGTGGGGGCGGTTATCAAACCGCCCTGCGTGTCGCTGCCGCCTGCGTGGCGCGCGTAGCCACGCATAATCCCCCAATCTTGACATTCGCGCGGCAGTAATGTATAATTCCCCCACGTCGGGTATCCCACGGCGGGACTCGCGTGAAAGGCGTGATTATTCATATGCTAAAGCGATTTTCGCAAGCAATAAAGCGTTTTCTGGACAAATTCATCTTCTCTGAGGAGCTGCCGCTCGATGCGCGTATGACCAATATGGTCGGTATGGTGGGCGTTGCGGGCGTGATTGTCGCCATCATTACGCGCATTACGATGAACAGCAGCCTCGCGTTGATTCTTGTCCTCGCCGGTATGGCGGTTTCCGTGTCGGCGCTGCTGGTGTATTGCAATATATACGGCAAGCATCGGCTGGGCGCGCGCCTCATTCTTTTCGCGCTGTGCGATGTGCTGCTTCCGGCGGCACTGTTCGCGATGGGCGGCGCTGACAGCGGCGCGGCGGCGTATTTTTCAATGTCCATCGTGATTATATTTTTCCTGTCCAAGGGGCGCTTCCGCGCCGCGATGCTCATCACGCATATTATATGGATAATAGTCTGCTACATAGCGTCCTCCCGTCCGCCGTTTGACGCGCTTGTGGCGGAGCTTAATGGTATGGATCAATACATCGATAATATCCAGTCCTTCGTGGTGTCCGGGTTTTTCGTCGCGGCAATCGTCGTGTTCCAAAACCGCATTTTTCTCGCTGAGAAGCAAAAGCTTGATATGCTGCTGGATTCGATGAACGCGATGGCGGTGTCGCTGCTGGATTTAAATGTTGAGGACCCCGGCGCCGCGTTGCGCCACAGTATGTCACTGATGATGAACAGCGTAGGCGCCGACCGCATAACCATCTGGAAAAACGAGACGCGGGACGGCAGGCTGTGTTACATACACGCGTTTTCGGAGTCCGCGGAGTCATCGGATCACAGCATGATTTCGGATATTCGCCGAGCAACAGGCGCGGGCGAGTCGGACGAGCTTGCCGTTGCGTATGAGGACACCCTGCCGGATTGGCTTGACCGGCTGTCGGCGGGGCAGGTTGTGAACGTCTCTATCGGGGAATATCCCGCGCGCGAGCGGGAATTCCTCTCGCATTTTCACGTAAAGGCGTTTCTCATTATGCCCATAATCTATGACGGCAGATTTTGGGGTACACTCACCTTTGACAAATCCGGCAGCGCAAAAAAATTCACCCCGGACGAGGAACGGATTATTCGCCCCGGCGCGCTGTTGCTGGCAAACGCTTTTATACGAAACAGCATGCTTCAGGATATCTCCCGCGCGCAAAGCGCCGCCGAAGCCGCCTCACGGGCAAAAAGCGATTTCCTTTCCAATATGAGCCACGAGATACGCACGCCTATGAACGCGATAATCGGTATGACATCCATCGGCAAAGCCGCATTAACCCTCGAACGCAAGGATTATGCGTTTGCGAAAATCGGCGACGCCTCCACGCATCTTTTGGGCGTCATCAACGATATTTTGGATATGAGCAAGATAGAAGCCAACAAGCTGGAGCTGTCCTACACCGAGTTCATATTTGAAAAGGTGCTGAAAAAGGTCGTTGACGTCAATAATTTCCGCATCGACGAAAAGAATCAACGCTTCACCGTGGCGCTTGACCCCGCCATACCGCGCGCGCTCGTCGGGGACGACCAGCGCCTCACACAGGTGATCACGAACCTGATATCTAACGCCGTAAAATTCACGCCGGAGGGCGGCGATATCAGCCTTGACACCACGCTTGTCAGCGATGAGGACGGGCTGTGTACGATTCAAATAAGCGTGACCGACACCGGCATCGGCATAAGTCAGGAGCAGCAGGCGCATTTGTTTGTCTCGTTCCAGCAGGCGGAAACCGGCACGTCGCGCAAGTTCGGCGGCACAGGCTTGGGGCTTGCCATATCAAAGCGCATCGTTGAGCTTATGGGCGGGCGCATTTGGATAAATTCCGAGCTGGGGCAGGGCTCCACCTTCGCCTTTACGATTCAGGCGCGGCGCGGCGCGGAGGACCGACAGGCGCTGCTGCCGCCCGGCGTCAGCTGGGATAATCTGCGGCTGCTTATCGTGGACGACGAAAAGCACGTGCTGGAATATTTCAAGCAATTCGCCGACGCTGTCGGGGTCTCCTGCGACACTGCGCAAAGCGGCGAGGCGGCTTGCGAAATGCTGGGCAGCGGCGGGATTTACGATATTTGCTTCGTAGACTGGAAAATGCCCGGTATTGACGGCATAGAGCTGACGCGGAGAATCAAAACGGACAAGGGCGGCAAAGCCGTTGTCATAATGATTTCAGCCGCCGATTGGAGCGCTATTGAAGAAGAAGGCACACGCGCCGGAGTGGATAAATTCCTCTCTAAGCCGCTGTTCCCGTCGTCCATCGCCGACTGCATAAACGAATGTCTCGGCGTTGACGGGCAGCGCGCCGCCGCGGAACCCGAGGAGGACGAGTCCGACGCCGTGGACGACTTCACCGGACACACCATCCTACTTGCCGAGGACGTGGAAATTAACCGCGAGATAGTAATGACCCTCTTGGAGCCGACGCATTTACGCATCGAATGTGCGGAAAACGGTCGAGACGCCCTCCATCGCTTCACGGCGGCGCCGGAGCTTTTCGATATGATTTTTATGGACGTGCAAATGCCCGAAATGGACGGTCACGAGGCGTCGAGGCGCATACGTGCCTCCGGCGTGCCGAACTCCGCAACGATACCCATAATCGCGATGACAGCAAATGTGTTCCGCGAGGATATCGAAAAATGTTTAGCCGCCGGAATGAACGGGCATCTGGGCAAGCCCGTGGATATTGCCGAGGTGCTGCGCGTCCTGCGGGAGTATTTGTAGACCCCTTGCGCTTCGATTTAATTCGTGATAAGATAGCCGCGTGATGATGCAAAGGCTCTCTAAAGCAATTCTTAATGAACCGGAAATCGCGCGTACAGTCTCGGCTGTTGACGCGGGTGGTTGCCCCGCGCTCATTTCCGGGCTGACAGGCGCGCAACGCGCGCACCTGCTCGCCGCCGTGCGGACTGATACAAGCCGCCCTGTCGTATACATCGCAGCCGACGAATTGGAGCTGCGCCGCGCGGCGGGGGACCTATCGGCGCTGACAGGAGAGCGTGTTATCACTCTGACGCCGCGCGATTTTGTCTTCCGCGATGTTGAGGGCGTATCGCGCGAATTTGAACGCCGTCGGCTTGACGCGCTGCTGCGTATTTCCGGAGTATCCCCATATGCCGACACCGCGCAGCCTGATTCAAAGCAGCCTCCGGCGGCGCCCATTGTCGTAACGACGGCGTGGGCGCTGATGCAGCGCGCCATACCGAAAAACATTCTGGAGCCTGCTGTTTTCACGCTTTCTCCCGGCGAAACACACGACATTGACGCCCTGTGCGCGCGCCTGATAACACTGGGATATTCCCATTCAGAGCAGACGGATTCCTCCGGGCAGTTCGCGCGGCGCGGCGGGATAGTTGATATATTCACACCGGCGCATACAGAGCCTGTGCGCGCGGAGTTTTTCGGGGATGAAATCGATTCCCTTACCTTCTTTGACGCGGCGTCGCAGCGGCGCGGCGAGCATTGCCCGCGCGCTGTGATTGTCCCCGCCGCAGAGACACTCGCCTCGCTCTCCCCGGGCGGCACGGACAGCGTCATATCGGCGCTTGAGACGCTGGCCGAGCGCGTAAAGGCGCCGCGGGGCAGTCGCGGCGCTGTGCTGCACGGGGCAATTTTATCCGATCTTGACAGACTGCGCAACGCGCGCAGCTTCCCGGCGGCGGACAGATATCTTGAGCTGATTTATCCCTTTGCCACGGGGCTGGATTATCTGCCCGAAAACGCCGTCGTGCTAATCAGCGAACCGGCGCGCGTGAAAGACGCCGCCGAGCGCGCCGAAAAGCAGCAATACGACGAGCTTTTGCCGCTGCTTGAAGCCGGGGCGATGGATTCCTCCCTCCTGCGCTTTAACGACACGGCGGAAAATCTGTTCACCGGGCTTGAGCGCTTTGCCGTCATAATGTCCGATGTGTTCGCGGTGTCGCAATATCCCATCGCCCCGCGCACGATTACATCCGTGTTCGCAAAGCAGCTGCCGAGCTTCGGGGGCAGCCTTGAAACGGCGGCGGGCGAGCTTGAGCACTACATAAACAGCGGCTACAGAACCGTTCTTACCGCGCCCACGCGCGCCGCCGCGGACGCACTTGCGCGGTATTTGACAGAAAAAAATCTACGCTGCGCGCTGGATTATGAGCTGATGAAAATGCCCGCGCCGGGCGCAGCCGCCGTTGCCGTTGGGGCGCTATCCGGCGGGATGGAATACCCCTCTATCAAGCTGGCTGTTCTGACAGAGGGGCATTACAGCGAAGCCCGCGCGGCGCGACCGCGCAAATCGCGGGCAAAAACGAATCGCGAGCGCGTACAGAGCTTCACGGAGCTGAACCCCGGCGACCTCGTCGTTCACGACCAGCACGGCATCGGACGGTTTATCGGCATATTCCCGATGCTGGTGGACGGCGTCCGCAAGGATTACATAAAAATCGCTTACGCGGGCAGCGACAGCCTGTATATCCCCGCGACGCAGCTGGACAGCATATCAAAATACATCGGCGGCGGCGGAGAGGATTCGCCCGTGGCGCTTTCAAAAATGGGCGGCGCCGAGTGGACAAAGGCAAAAACCAGAGCGCGCGGCGCGGCGCGGGATATTGCAAAGGAGCTAATCGCATTATATGCCGCGCGGCAGAGGGCGCGCGGACACGCCTTCGCGCCCGATTCCGCGTGGCAGCGGGAGTTTGAGGATAAATTCGGCTATGCCGAAACAGAGGACCAGCTGCGCTGCATTGAAGAAATTAAGCGCGATATGGAGCGCGGCATCCCGATGGATCGCCTGTTGTGCGGCGACGTGGGCTATGGCAAGACAGAGGTTGCGCTGCGCGCCGTGATGAAATGCGTGGAGGGCGGCTTTCAGGCGGCGATACTTGTCCCGACAACCGTTTTGGCGCGGCAGCATTTCATCACGATATCCAAGCGCTTTGCGGGGTATCCGGTGAATATAGAGGTACTGTCGCGCTTCCGCACCCCGGCGCAGATAAGAAAATCGCTGAAAAACATACAGGCGGGCATCGCCGATATCATCATCGGGACGCACAGGTTGCTGCAAAAGGATATCGAATTTCGCCGCCTCGGACTGCTTGTCGTGGACGAAGAACAGCGCTTCGGCGTGACGCATAAGGAACGCTTAAAAGCCCTGTCCGCAACGGTTGACGTGCTGACGCTCTCCGCGACGCCCATCCCGCGCACGCTGAATATGGCGCTATCCGGCATCCGCGATATGTCGGTGATTGAGGAGCCGCCGACGGGGCGGCAACCTGTGCAGACATATGTGCTGGAGCATGACTGGGGCATAATCCGCGACGCGATAATGCGCGAGACCTCCCGCGGCGGACAGACATATTATCTGCACAACCGCATCGAGACGATAGACCGCGCCGCCTCCCGATTAAACGAGATGCTAAACCCCGAGGGCACGCCGGAAAATGAGCGCATCGCCATCGCCGTCGCCCACGGGCAAATGGACGAGGAGAGCCTCTCAGACGTTATGGAGCGCGTCTCTGACGGGGATGTTTCCGTGCTGGTATGCACAACGATAATAGAAGCCGGTATCGATATTCCGAATGTAAACACGCTTATCGTTGAGGACGCCGACAAGCTGGGACTCTCGCAGCTGCATCAAATCCGCGGGCGTGTCGGGCGCAGCCCGCGCCGCGCGTATGCATATCTGACATTTCGGCGCGGCAAGGTCTTGACGGAAATATCGGCGAAACGCCTTGAGGCTGTGCGGGAATTCGCGGAATTTAATGCCGGGTTCAAAATAGCGATGCGCGACTTGGAGCTGCGCGGGGCGGGGAATCTGCTCGGCGCGGATCAATCGGGGCATATGATGAAGCTGGGATATGATATGTATCTGAAGCTGCTGGAGGAAGCCGTTGCGGAGGAACGCGGCGAAAAACCCGTCCCGCGCGCGGAATGCACGGCGGATTTATCCATCGAGGCTCTGCTGCCGGAGAGCTATGTGCCGTCCGGGGCGCAGCGCGTTGACCTATATCGCCGCATCGCGCGCGTGCGCACGGAGGAGGACTCAGAGGAGCTGATAGCGGAGCTGATTGACCGCTATGGCGACCCGCCGACGGCGGCAGTGTCCTTAGTTCGCGTCGCCCTGCTGCGCGCGCAGGCGGCACAGCGCGGCATATCGGAAATCACGCAAAAGGACGACAGACTGCGCATCCGGCTCACGGAATTTGACCTTGCCAGAGTGACGGAGCTGTACGCCGTGCCGGAATTCACCGGGCGGCTGCGCGTGGAGGCGGGCAGCACCCCTGCCGTTTCGCTTTCGCTGAAAAAAGGACTTGGTGTGCTTGAGGACGCCGAGCGCTTTGTCGCCGCTTGGTGAGGGCGGCTTATATAATCCGTGGTTATGAGAGGGTGGAAGCTCGATTGAAGAGCATTTTCAAATCGGTGATAGCGGCGTTTTCGATGTTCTCGCGCATACCGATGCCGCAAATTGAATGGAGCGAGGGCACGACGCGATATATCATGGCGGCGTTTCCGCTCGTCGGGGTGGTGCTTGGCGGATTGATGCTCGCGTTTCTGCGTCTTTGCGATTTTTGGGAGCTATCGCCCGTCCTGCGCGCGCTGGGGATGACGCTGCTGCCGCTTGCCGTCACGGGGGGCATTCACCTTGACGGGCTGTGCGACACCTGCGACGCGCTGGGTGCAGCCGTCTCGCCGGAGCGGCGGCGCGAGATATTAAAGGACCCGCGCGCCGGAGCGTTCGGGGTTATAGGCGTTGTCACGTATCTGCTGGGGTATTTCGCGCTCGCGCTGGCGGTTAACTTCGACGGGGGTTATCGCGAGTTCTTATACTGCCTCGGATTTATCGTATCGCGGATGCTGTCCGCCGACGCCATACTATGCTTTAACCCCGCGCCGGACGGCACGGGACGCACCTTCCACGACGCCGCTGCAAAAAAGACCAGCCGCGCAATACTTGTGGTTTTCGCTGCGCTTGCGGGGATAGCGATGTATGCTGCGCCGGTGTTGATGTCGCCGGCGGACAGCCGTGCAGACGTCAAATGGAACTCGTGGAGCTTGGTTGCGAGCGCACTGTGGCTGTTTGCGTCGGCGCTGTGCTATGCCGTGCTGCGCCACACGGCGAAGCGTAAGTTTGAAGGGATGTCCGGGGACCTCGCCGGATGGTTCCTGCAGCGCTGCGAGCTGTGGCAGCTGGCGGCGCTGGTTGCGGCTGGTGTGATAGCGAGAAGACTTGGGGGGTAAACACAATACGAAAGGTATGGTTAAAATATGCTGCTTATTATCGGGGGCGTCGGCGCGGGGGCGCGCGAGTATGCCGATTCGCTCGGACTTGGTGAGAGCGACTTGGCGGAGGGCGTTTGGGACGCTGTATATGACAATCCCGCGGAGGCGATGGCGCTGCTTGAGCCGCTGTGCCTAAAAGCCGCCGTGATTTGCGAGGAGGTCGGCTCCGGCGTTGTGCCGATAGACCGCCGCGAGCGCGAGGCGCGGGAGGCGATGGGGCGTTTGACGGCGGAGCTGGCTGCGCGGGCGCAAAGCGTCGTCCGCGTCGTCGCCGGGATTCCCGTCACGCTGAAATAATATTAAATAAAAAGCCGCGGCTTGTTTTTACATTGAAAAAGCTGCGGCTTGTTTACATTGCCGCAGCTTTTTCAATGTCCTCCGCCGAGACGGAGCGCAGTTCCTCGCGCGTTGGGGCTTCTATCCCCGATACACGGTCGGCGTGGACGGATATGACGTTTTCAAACAGATTCCGCACGTCGCGCGCGTTGCCGAAGTTCTCCCCGCGCGCCGCGTACATATCGGCAAGCAGCGTCTCCGCGCTTTTTCGGGCGTATTCCGACAGCGCGTATTCGTGCTTTTCACACATCCCGGCGAATATAGCCAATAATTCACCCGCGTTGTAATCGGGGAACGCAAAATAGCGATTAAAGCGCGATTGAAGTCCGGGGTTCGAGGAAATGAAATCCTCCATCGGCTCGTTATAGCCCGCGACGATGACGACAAGCTCGTTGCGATTATCCTCCATCAGTTTAAGCAGGGTTTCCACTGCCTCGCGTCCGAAATCGTTCTGAGCCTCGGGGGGCGTGAGCGCGTAAGCCTCATCGATGAACAGTATGCCGCCAAGCGCGGAGCGGACAAGCTCTCCCGTTTTTACGGCGGTTTGACCCACATAGCCCGCGACAAGTCCGCCCCTGTCGGTTTCCACAAGATGACCCTTTGAGAGTACGCCGATGGCGCGGAACAGTCCGCCCATTATGCGCGCCACCGTGGTTTTTCCCGTTCCGGGGTTGCCTGTAAACACCATATGCAACGACATCGGCGGCACGGGCAGTCCCGCTTCCTCGCGCAGCCGCCGCACCTTTACGAGGTTTATGAGACTCCTGACGCTGTCCTTAATCGCGTCAAGTCCGACCAGCGCGTCCAGCTCCGCCAGCAGTTCCTCTGTTGTCGGCGGCGGAGCCTCGTCCGGCTCCGGCTTTGGCGTCTGTGCCGGTTCGGAGACTGCCGTCTGCGTCTTTGGAGCCACGGGGGCGCTTGTCGTTGCGGCGTCCAGCTCGCGGTTTAGCTCCTTTGCGGCTTTTTCGGCTTGTCCGATGGTTCCCAGCAGCTCGGCGAAGTCCGACAGGCTGTCGATATAGCTGCGCGACGGCTTCACTCCGCCGACGTCGCTTTTTTGTGTCCGGTGTTTTTTATCCACAGCGTGTTATTTGCCGCGGCGGCGCGAGTTTCTTTTATCGGAAAACTGGCGCAGTCCGGAAAATTTGTTGTCGGCGTCCTTCATAAACCGCTGCAGCCTGTCTTCAAACGACGGGTCGGCGTCGGGCTGCGGCTCGAGCAATAATTGCTCGCCGGGACGCTCAGCTGCTGTGCCCTGAGCGGGGCGTCCGTTAGCTGCCCGGGGCGTCCATTGCTCACGCGGGGCGTCGTCGCGGTGTCGGCGCGGCGCGCGATGCGCATCCGGCTCCGCAGCGGGCAGCGCCGCCTTGATAGAGAGATTAAGCTTCCCCCTATCTAATCCGATGACCTTAACGGTCACCTCCTGCCCGATAGCCAGCAGGTCTGAAACCTCGTTAACATACGATTCTGAGATTTCAGAGATATGCACCAGTCCGTTTAACCCCGGTGAAACCGTTACGAATGCCCCATACTTGGTGATTCCGGTCACCTTTCCACTAATGACAGATCCGAGTTCAAGCTCCATTTCTTTAGTGCGGTACTTTGCCGCGCCCTCCCTTATGTCCGGACGGGTTATCCCGTCCGCTTTTATATTTCGCGCAGACGGCTCCGCGCGTTTCAGTCATAATACACCTGTTCGCCCGGCTTGATAAGCCCAAGGTTCTCCCGGGCGATTTCCGCGATAATTTCGTCATCCTCGCGGCGGTCAAGACGGCGCTGCATCTCATCGTTTTCCATTTCAAGCGCCGCCGATTCGGATCGCATCTCACTTCGGCGGTGGTTGGCTTCCGCGATGTCCCCGCGCAGATCAAGCAGCCTCCAAACAAGGAATGCTATCGCCGCGAAAACAAGGATGGTCGCAATAATTCCGGCGCGTTTCATATGGCTTAGTCCTCCCGTCGGAGCCGCCGTCGAGAGCGGCGCGCTCCTGTCATAACAATTCTTTCCTTGAATATATACCATCCGAGCGCAAAGATAAAGAGTTTTTTTAATAAATCCGCAATTTTTTTCGCGAAATTAAGTAAAAGAGCCGCCGGAAGCCCCATTAGGTCGGCGATTCCTTCCATAAAATACAACGCCGGACGCGAGAGCACAAGAAAATACAGCGCCCCGCCGAGAACGGCAAGCACGCATAAAAGCGCCCGCGCGCGTCCGCCGCCGAGCGTCATCCCAAGCAGGAACAGCGCGGCGAACGCCGCGAGGCTGAATATTAAATCGCACGCGGCGGTGACGATTTTCAGCGGGAGGCGGCGGCGAATGACGCGCAGGATGTCATAAAAAGCTCCGGCGCCCGCTCCCAGCAGCAGCGCCGCCGCCGCTTCAAGCGCCTGACGCGATACGGTGATTTCCACGCGCTGCCGCGGCTTATCTGAACAGCCGCCGGAAAAAGCCGCCGTCCCGCTCCCGCGCGCCGTCTTCGTATTCTATCTTGTCGATGTTGCCCTCGATAGCGACGTCACCGGTGTCAAGACTGAGCTTTTCAATGCGCAGCTCCGTGCCGCGCAGGAACAGCGCCCCCATGCTGGTTGCCATTATAATCTCGTTTTCGTCGAAGGATTCCACATCGGTGACGCCGGACACCGCCGCTCTGCCGCGCGCCTCCACTATCAGGTTGTGCGTCGTCTCCGCCGGGCGGAATTTATCGTCGCGGTATTTGTCGTCATACGCCATTTCGCATACTTCCTTTCGAGCATCTTCGTCATTTTATTTTGCATTTATCTTAGTGATTATTTTGGCGCTTGTCTTTACCCGCGCCCCCGCTGCTAAAGAATATGTACGAGCGGCGGCGGTTATTCGCAGCGCCGCCGCTCCGCTACCGTTTTTCGATTTCCGCGTGCAAATATCCAAGCGCGTCCGACAGTCCGCCGACCTCGTCAATAAGTCCGGCGTCCACCGCTTCTTGCCCGTAAAGCGCCGTGCCGATTTCCGAAGCCAGCTCGCCTGTGCGCTGCATCATCTCTAAAAGCCGCTCGCTCTTGATGCTTGAGCAGCGCGTCACAAATTCGATGATTCTGTCTTGAATCCGCGCGAAATAATCATATGTCTGCGGCGCGCCGACGACAACGCCCGTCAGCCGAACAGGATGAATTGTCATCGCCGCCGACGGCGCAATTATGCTCCGCTTCGCCGCGACGGCAAGCGGCACGCCGATGGAATGACCCCCGCCGAGTACAAGCGACACCGTGGGCTTTGACATACCGGATATCAGCTCCGCGATGCCGAGTCCCGCCTCAACATCGCCGCCGACGGTGTTGAGAAGAATAAGCAGTCCGTCAATGCCGGGGGATTCCTCGATGGCGGCAAGCTGCGGCATAACGTGTTCGTATTTCGTGCTTTTCGTCTCCGGCGGCAAAAGCTGATGACCCTCTATCTGACCGACAATCGTCAGGCAGTGTATGACGCCGCGATCCCCGGTGAGTGAAACGGAGCCGGTTTCACGTATATTTTCCGCCGCGGCGTCGGGTGCTTGCGCGGGCTGCGTATCGGGCATAAAAAATCCCCCATTTGGCTCAGGATATTTATATCCTGCTCAAAAATGGGGGATTAATACGGTTTTTTATCGCGCGGCTTACCCGCACAGCTCAATAATCGCGCGGGCAAGCATTTTCGCGCTGAGCAGCAGCTCGCGGACGCCGATGAATTCATCGCGTCCGTGGATTCTGTTGTTCTCTCCGGGCAGCTGCGTGCCGAAGGCTACGCCGCCCGGGATTCCGTGAACATAGGTCATTCCGCCGAGCGCGAGCGGGGCGGTTTCCGTGTCGCCTGTATATTCGCGGTAAATGCTCATCAGGGTCTGCACAAGAGCAGAGTCCTCCGGCGTATGATGGCAGAGTGTTTTTGATATTTCCGTCACGCGGAGGTCTGCGGCTTCAAGCGCTGCTTTCGCAATCCCCGATATATCCCGCGTGTCCGCGATTGCCGGTGTGCGGCTGTCAAAGCTCGCTGTGAACCCCGTTTCGTTCATATCCAGCACGTCAAACGAGAGCGTGAGAGTCCCTGATATATCGTCGCGCATATTCAGTCCCATCGCCGCGCCGTGATAATCCCCGTGCGGGAACAGACGGGCAAGCGCCCGCGCCGCCCGCGCGCTATTTGTGTCGGCAAGCGGCAGGGCGTCGAGAAACGCCAGCAGCGCCGTCTGTGCGTTTACGCCGTCGTCCGGGCGGGAGGCGTGCGAGGCTTTGCCGTAGGCTTTGATTATTACGCCGCGCGGGTCGTCCGATACTGTGATGTCGGCGCCGGTTTTTTCGGAAAACGCGAGTGCGGGTGGGGTTATTATGTCCGCCGAAGTTCCGCACAGCACTGCCTCCGCCGCGCCGGGGACAATGTTATCAGTACCGCCGCCGCGTATGGATATAATGCGCACCGCATCGGTGTTTTCGGATTCCGAGCTCCATTCGCCGCCGAAGCGCATTAGAAAGCGCCCCTTTTCGACATTCACCAGCGGATATTCCGCGTCCGGCGCGATGACCAACGGCGGAGGGGAGCGCTTTTCGAGATAGCGCGCAATGTCGGCGCACCCGATTTCCTCCGCCGAGCCGACGATTATGCGCGCGCCTTTTTTCAATTGTCCGATTTCCCGCGCGCAGGCAAGGGCGTACATCGCCGCCACAGCGGGTCCCTTATTATCCGTCGAGCCGCGTCCGTAAACCGCCGAGCCGACGCAGTCCTCCCCGCCGTCACGAATGTCGGCGCGAAACGGGTCAGAGCGCCATTCGGACGGGTCGGCGTCCACCGTGTCAACGTGAACAAGTAAGCCCAGCTCCGGCTCACCGCCGCGCTCACCGGGGATATCGCCCTCTGCCATGCAGTCCTCGAACACACTTGTTTCTATGCCGAGCTTTTTCATTATTTTGCGCGAGAGATCAAGCGCGTCCGCCGCGCCGCGACCATAGGGCGCGCCCGTCTCCGGACGCGCCAGCACGCTTTTTGTGTTGATAAGCCGCGTCAGATCATCCAGCATTTCCTCCGCGTGTGAATCAATCCACGCGTTGATTTTTGCAAAAAGCTCATTCCCGGTGTCCATAAAGCGCCGCCATCCCCTTGTATGTCATATAGCAGTCGAGCTTCGCCGCCGCTTCCCACGGCGCGTGCATAGATATCACAGGGACGCCCGCGTCAATCGTCGTTATATTCCTGTTTGCCATATATTTTGCGATGGTGCCGCCGCCGCCTTGGTCCACCTTGCCCAGCTCTGTCATCTGCCAAGCCACGCCGTTTTCCGAGAAGAGTCTCCGCAGCCGCGCGACGGTTTCGGCGGAGGCGTCCGAAGAGCCGGATTTTCCGCCGGAGCCGGTGAATTTCATAACACCTATGCCGTGATTGAGCCGCGCGGAATTGTTTTTCTCCGAAACCTCCGGAAAATTCGGGTCAAATGCGTTGCACACATCGGCGGATATGCAAAACGAGCGCTCAAATATCGCGGGCAGCTGCGTACTGCCGCCCGCCAGCTCCGCGATGAAGCCCTCAAACGCCGCGGATTGCATACCCGTGACGCCATCAGAGCCGACCTCCTCTTTATCGGCGAGTATACACACCGCCGTTTTTTCGGGGACTTCAAGCTCAAGCATCGCGCGCAGCGCCGCGTAGGCGCAGCTTCTGTCGTCGTGCCCGTAGGCAAGAATCAGGCTGCGGTCAAGCCCAGCCTCACGGGCGCGTCCGGCGGGAACTGCCTCCAGCTCGGCGGAGAGAAAATCCTCCTCTGTGATGCCGTATTTCGCGTGCAGCAGCTCCAGCACCGCTTTTTTGAAGCGGTCGGCGTCCTTTTCGCCTCCGGCGGATTTGGCGGCGTCTCCACTTACGGCTTCGGGCTTTTTCGCAGCCGGCGCCGTTCCTATAAGAATATTCAGCTGTTCGCCCGTAAACGCTTCGCCCAGCGTCTTTTTATTTTGGTCGCGCCCCAAATGCGGCAGCAGGTCAGACACGAAAAACACCGGCTCGTCCGCGTTTTCCCCGATGGTTACCCGTACGGCGCTGCCGTCCGCCTTGACCACTATTCCGTGCAGCGCCAGCGGCAGCGTCACCCACTGATATTTTTTGATGCCGCCGTAATAATGCGTTTTGAAGAACGCCATTTCCCCGTCCTCATACAGCGGCAGCTGCTTCAGGTCAAGGCGCGGCGAATCCACGTGCGCCCCCGCGATGTTCAGTCCGTTCGTCAGCGGCTGCCGACCGATTACAGCCAGCAGCAGAGCCTTGCCGCCGAGGGATTTATATACGCGCTCCCCCGCGCGCGGCTGCCCGGCAAGAGGCACAAAGCCGCGCGCCTCCGCCAGCCGTATAGCCTCGCGGACGGCTTCCCTCTCCGTTTTCGCGGCATCAAGAAATTTCATATAATCCGCGGCGTAGCTCTGCGCGTTTTCAATTTCAGCAGCATCCATCGTGTCATAGGCATTTTTGTTCTTATAGGTTAGCTCAGGCATTGGCGTATCCTCCGGTTTGTTAGTGTGGCGCTATTATATATGAATTACACGCAAAAGGCAAGGGGCGGCAATCTGCCGCCCCTGTACGTATATGCTTTGGTTGCCTGCTTCGTTTAGCCAAGCATTTGCAGCACGCCCTGCGGGAGCGCGTTGGCTTGCGCGAGCATCGCCGTGGAGGCTTGGAACAAAATATTCATCCGTGTGAAGCTGCTCATTTCCTTCGCCATATCCACATCGCGGATGCGGGACTCTGCGTTTGTCAGGTTCTCAGCGGAGATATCCAGGCTGGACTGCGTGTATTCCAGACGGTTTTGAATCGCGCCGAGCTTGCTGCGCTCTGACGTCACATAGGACAGCGCCGTGTCGAGCTTGTCGAGGATGGGGTTGATGTTGCGTCCGGAAAGTCCCAGAACGCTAATCGTCGCGCCGCTGCCGTCACCGTTGCCGATGCCGAGCTTTTTGGTGTCCATCGAGCCGATAGAGACCTCGATTCCCTGATTGGCGTTCGCGCCGATTTGGAAGTACAGCGCCGGGGTTTTCTCTGCCGCGTCGTATGCCGCCTGCGCGGAAACGAATCCGGCCTTCGCCGCTTCAAGATTGGAGGATGCCGTTACCAGTGAACCTGCTGCGGTGTCAACGGTGCCATACGCGCCTGACCACGCAGATGTGGCGGCGCCGAGCGCTCCTGCAGCCGCGGAGCTCCCCAAGGCATTTACAACCTTTGCGATTGCAATTTTGTCATCATTGGTCAGAGATGACGCGGCAACAGTCGCCAGTACAGCGACGGCTGATACGAGAGCAGCATGAGCGCTGCCGTATGATCCCGCGGTAGTGGTGATATCAGCGATTTTTTCCACAGCGCCCAAAACAGAACCGAGCTTCAGACTGGCAAGTGCGGATAAAACACCGCCGGCTTCGGTGGCGGCACCACCGAGCAGCAAATCCTTGAGCGCCGCATCAACCTCCGGATCGTTAAGAATGCCGCCCACAGCGTCGCGCGCCTTTGAAAGCGACTCTTTTGCAACCGCAAGCTCTGCGGCTGCGTTACCATACGCTTCTTGATTGTCGGCAAGCGATACTTTTGCGGCTTGAAGAGCTGTCACAACGGCGCCATTTGTGGGGGCAGCTTCCTGCGAGCCGTCCAGCAGAACCTTTTTGTTAAACTCCACGCGGCTTGACATACTGTCAATTTCCTTGGCAAGCTGGTGAATTTCGTCCTGAATCTTCTGGCGGTCGCTGGTGCCCAGAGCGTTTTGCTCCTGCGTGTCATTCGACGCGTACACAACAAGCTCGCGGATGCGCTGAAGCATATTGTCGATTTCCTGCATACCGCCCTCAGCTGTTTGAATAAGGGAGATGCCGTCTTGGGCATTTTTGCTTGCCATCGTAAGCCCGCGAATCTGCGATCTCATCTTTTCGGATATGGCAAGACCCGCCGCGTCGTCCGCGGCGGAGTTTATGCGATACCCCGAAGAGAGCTTTCCGATGGACTTTGTAAGTCCGGTCTGATTTACGCCATAAAAGCGGTGCGCGTTCAGCGCGGGTACGTTGTTTTGAATTCTCATTTCTTGTCTCCTTACAATTTGAAGGAAGCCAATCCTTGCTTCCCGATGATGAAACACTCACGCGCGCCTGCAGTCACACGCTCTGTGCCTCTCGCTCGTCTTATTCGGACGAATCCCG